>JANQGB010000137.1 GCA_028277545.1 Phycisphaerae bacterium
AATCGTCCGCGGCCCCGGTCGGCGCCAACAGCGCGCCGCCGAGCTGCGAGCGGAGTTCGAAGCCGCGCGGCACAAACCGGCTGCGCCCGTGAGCGAAACGCCGGCCGAGCCCGATCCGGCCACGCGACCGGTATCCGAGCCGCAGACCGGCCCCGTCGGTAGCGGCGCGCACGTCGTGCAGCCTGGTGAGTGCATGTCGTCCATCGCCCGGGCGACGGGGCACTTCTGGGAGCGGCTCTGGAATGACGCCGGCAACGCCGACATCCGCCAGGCCCGCCAGGACCCGCACATGCTGCTGCCCGGTGACCGCGTCACGGTGCCGGAGCTTGTTAAGAAGCAGGAACCCGGACAAACCGAGATGCGACATCGATTCCGTCGTCGGGGCGAGCCGGGGCTCCTGCGACTCGTGATTCGCGACGCCGATGAGCCGCGCGGCAATCAGCCCTACGTTCTTAAGTTCGAGGACCGCGAGTTCAGCGGCCATACGGACCCGCTCGGCCAGCTCGAGCAGCCGATGCCCCCGGGTGCCCGCGGCGCCACCTTGGTGGTCGGTGAAGGCCATGAGCGGGAGGAGTACGAACTCAACCTCGGACACCTGCACCCCATCGACAGCATCAGCGGCGTCCAGGCCCGGCTGGACAACCTTGGCTACGACGTCGGGGCCGTCGATGGCGCGATGACCGAGTCGACCATCGCCGCTTTGGAAGAATTCTGCGTGAGTCAGGGACTGGAACCGTCGCCTGAAGGGCGGATCGACGAAACCGTCCGCAACAAACTAAGAGAGGTTCACGGATTCTGATGGCCGGAAACAAGCACAATCACAAACGCGGCGCGCCGGGCGACCGGCGCGGTCACAATCCCATTAACTCGCGACCGCCACGGGAGCACATCGCCATCATCGGTGGCCCCTGCAACTCGTTTAACGCTTGGTGGAGTTACGTCGACCTGCAGCCGGAATATTCCGACGGCAGCGACGACGGCTTCTGGTCCGCCCAGCCCGCACCGCGGACGATGCGTGAGATCGACTATTACCTGCAGACCGCCCCAACCGCCGTCCCGGTGACCGATGCCAAGGACCCCGCCGCCTGGCGGAAGGCCGGCTGGAGCGCCGATGGCATCCGCAAGCTCCAGGAGCGCTCCTGGGACTCGGCCGAGATCGAGGGCGAGGGGCCTGAGACGCACGACCTCTACTGGGCCAACTTCGTCGATCCAGCCGTCCGGCTCTACAGCAAGTCGTCGCCGCTGAAGGCACCGCTGCGGCGGCCCAACGTGCGCCGAGGCGACATAGTAACGTTCATGATCTACGCACCTGCCTACGAACTTCGCCAGCAGGTCGACTACTCGGCCTCACCTTACAACCCGGTGCACCGCAACAAGTTCGGCATCAAGGGCAATCCTGAGTATGACCCGTCCATAAGTCGCGGGCCCAAGCCCAAACACCCGCCGTCCACGCCAGCCACCGTCACCAACCAGGACCGGCAGCGCATGGCCCAGGAGCAGGTGGACCGCAAGAAGGCCCGGCAGGAGTATCAGGACCGCCCACTCTCCGAACAGGACATCGACCATTACATCTTGATGCGCACCACCAACGGGAACGGAGGCAACGTCATCAAGCGCCCGCCCAACGGCTACTGCTACTTCGACTACCTCGAAGGCATCATCCACCGGGCCCTCGCTGCCGACGACGTGATGACCAAGATTCTCTTCTTCAGCGAACCGCAGCAGGTGGTGCACTATCTTGGCGACGGGAGCTGGACCGGCGAGCCGAAGGTCAGCGTGGTCAACGAGTCAGACCTGGACGAAGAAGCCAGCGCGGAGGAGCAGCGGAGGTATGATGAGAACAAGCGCAAGCTGGAGGAGTTCTACAACGTCGATACCGACACTCGTTACGGGCTGCACAACTTCAAGTTCACCCCGCCCGTGCCGCAGAAGGAAGATGCCCGGGGCAGGCCGCTCGATTGGAAGCTCTACTGGTCCCGCCATTGGAACGGCGCCCCTCGCGTGGATCGCGAGAAGATCAAGATCGCCCGGCTGGATTACTTCGGCCACTCTTCTTCCGATGAGTTGATGCTCCAGTGGGGCTGGGACAACAACAAGGGCGAGACGCCGGACCTGGACGTGAATCCGGTTACCGATACCGAAATCGATCTGACCTACGGCGACTTCGAGGCCGTCCTCAGTAACGGCCAGCTTACCGGCGACGCCTATGCCTGCCTGTGGGGTTGTAGCGCGGGCAAGGAACTCGCCCCGAACCTGGCCAAGCTGTTCCGTGGTGGCGTCGTGGCTACTACCACGTACACGACCTTTGAGAACATCGTCAAGAGCGAGGCCAACATGCCCGAGCCGGTCGACGGCGTGGAGTGGAATCACTACAAGGCCGGCGCGGCCGAACCTGTCGGAGCCCGTTAGTCATGGCCACTCCCGATCAGATCGCCGATTATTACGCCGGCTATCCGGACCCGGACAATTCGCGGACCTGGGGCGCCTTGCCGTCAGGCGTGCGAATCCACAGCTTCACGACGGCCCAACACGCCTGGGAGGCCGAGCACGGGGCAGCACCCAAGCCGGCCACCGTCGCGGCCCCGCCGATACCGGGCGCCGGGATGGCCGCGGCGCGGGCTGGTGACACCACCGCCCACGGCGGCGCGATCGGCCCGGTCACCACCGGCCAATCCGCAAGAGTTCTGATCGGATTCGCCTTCGCCGCATGCCAGGGCGATCCGCACGTTTGCCCCATGTTCAGCGGCCCGAAGCCGCACGGCGGCGGGACCATCACGCTGGGTAGCAAATCCGTGCTCATCGGTGGCAAGCCTGCCGCCCGCGTATCGGATTTGACCGTCTGCACCAGCGAGCCGGGCCAAGTCGCAGTTGGTGAAGCCTCAGTGCTGATCGGTGACCTGCCCGGCGGTGCCGGAACCTTAGCCGCCGGCAATGGGGCCGACGCGGATGCCGGGACACCATCCGCAGAAGCGGAGCCACCCGCCACGGACCGCGTCGAGACCTCGACCCGCCACGACGACAAGGTCAAGCCGCCAAGCCGGCCGCCGGGCGAGTCGGTGCGCGAAGCCGGCGTCGGGACGCATTGGATTTCGATCGAGTTGGTCGACGAGGCCGAGCAGCCAGTTGTCGGCGAACGCTATCGAATCACTCTGCCAGACAGCCGCGAGATCGGAGGAGCGCTCGACGACCGCGGACGGGCACGGATCAACGGACTCCAAGACCCTGGCTGGTGTCGAATATCGTTCCCCAGGCTTGATATGGACGCCTGGCATCGTGCCGGCGGGCCGGGCCGTGCGCTTCCGGCGCCGGACACGGCAACCCGGCCAGCGGTCGACGCGGCCGGCGGGCCGATACAACCCGGCCAGCACGCAGGGACCGGTCGTTGGCACACAGCGGAGCGTGGGGCATGCGTATCGAGCATCGCGTTCGGCGCCGGCCTCTTCTGGCAGACGATCTGGGACCACCCCGCAAATGCCGCCCTGCGGCATGACCGAGGGAATCCCAACGTGCTGCACGAAGGCGATGCGACTTTCGTGCCCGACATCCGGCAGAAAGCCGATTCGGGCAGCACGGATCAGCACCACCGATTTGTGCGGCGCGGCGAGCCGGCCCAGCTTCAACTGCGCGTGCTCGAAGATGACGAGCCTCGTTCCGGAGCGCCGTGGGTACTCGAGGTCGATGGGCGAAGCTTCCAGGGGCAAACTGATGCTGACGGCAACCTCTCCATCCCCATGATGGCCAATGCCCGCCGGGCCGTACTCCGCGTCGGCCCACCTGGCGAGGAGGACGAATACGAACTCGATCTGGGCACCGTGGAGCCGGTTACCAGCGATGCCGGCCTTCGCGCCAGGCTGGAGAATCTCGAGTATCTGGATTACGAGGAAGCCAAATCGGCCGAAGTCCTTGCGGAAGCACTACGCGAGTTCCAGTGTAAGCACGGTCTGGCCATCACCGGCGAGCCGGACGAAGCCACCCGGAGCCGCCTGCTCGAACAGCACGGATCCTAGCCGCCCGCCGGCGCATTGAGATGAGGTGAAAGATGTCGGGAGTGGCCACGAAAAAGAGACGCCGCCGGGCCAGTCGAGGCCGCCGCGGATCGCGCCACCGGACAACGCTGGTCCGCAACCGCACCTACTTCGTCCGCGGCCAGTGCTATTCCCGCCTGATGTACATGACCGGCAACAAGGCTGCGACTGTCGAAGACGGCATCATCCCGGTTGGCCTGGAGAACCGGTTTGACCGCAAGGAAACCGTGCAGACCGGACTGAACGACTACCCCGTCGTCCCGGCCGGCTTGAAGCTGCTCAAGCGCCGCAGGGCGATCGAATCGACCAACACCGACGAGCAGGGCAGCTTCAAATTCGAGACCGAGTTGCGGGCCGGCAAGCGCTACCGCCTGCAGGCCCTGCTCGATTGCGGGGAACGCATCTTCCCGGAGCGCGTCACGCTGACCTTCAAGGTTCGCAAGGTTCCGACCGGCCTGGATACGGCGCAGGTTCGTGTCACGGCCGTCCACGAAGTGCAGAGGGATTTCAAGCGCTTCAAGACCATCGACAAGGAGCGTTTCAAGGCAACGCTGGTGGGCAGCACGCTCTGGCTGACCGGCACGGCCTCACTGGTCTTTGCCACCTATGCGCTCGACGTCGACTACATGTCACAGCACCTGTCGCCCAACCTTAAGCGCGACCTGAGCAACCTGCGCTACCACCCATTCAGATACGACGGCAAGACCTACAACATCCCATTGCACCACCTGTGTCTGGCGACCTGCACAGCCATCATGCTGCGCTACTACGGTGCCAAGGTGGATAATCGCGATATCCGAATCGAGGACATCACCGAAGCCGCCGCCCGATATGCGCTGGACATGCATCACGGGAAGATGCGGAAACGCGACTGGGCCCGAAAGATGGTGATCGACGAAGCCAAGCTGAAGGACAAAGAGAAGCCTGTGGTTGAATTCACCAACGGCGAATTCCCGCACAACAACATGGACTTCGTCTTACGCGGAGCGGAGCGTCTGATGAAGGAGCAGGACCCGGATCGCAAGTACCACTGGGGCGGCGGCAACGACGATATCTGCGATTTGGACCACCCCAGCCTGACTTGCCTCCTGGGCCTCGGCTGGCCGACGGTGATCGTTGACGACCTCAACGGCTCCTGGGATCACGGCCGGGTATGCGTCGGCGCGGTCGTCGACCACCGCGAACGGCTGCGCCACCTGTATGTGCTCGATCCCAGCCGTCCCGAACGGCTGACCATCAAAGCCGACGGCAGTCAGAGCGACTTGGGCTGGTGCATCATGAGCGCCGAGCTAAACCAGCACGAAGTCAGCCCAAGGCGTTTTTCGGCCGGTGGCGTCGTACCGGCGCCACCTCGCGTCCCATTCGATTGACCTGCGGATCGAGGGCGATCGGATGCCGCAACTTCCGGCCTCTCAAGGTGCCCGTGCCTCCTGGCCAAGAACTACAACAAGCGATACCAGGCGATGGCGAATCAAAGTAGGTGCGCCACTGCGAGACGAGCCAGGCCTCGCAAGTACCAGCAGTTTCGCGGCCGCGTGCTGCGGCCAGCAAGGTCGACCACCGCATTTCAAGCTGACATCCTTGCGACTTCGATGCCGACCGGCTATCACTAGGTGTGCTCGCGCGGGTCGGTCGGCGGGATATTTGGGGCGGAATCAGCCATAGCTCATGGACGTCTTACAGACCAATATCGACACTACCTGCGACGAGTTCGCGGCCAACCGCCGTCACATGGAGGCGCTGGTCGAGGATCTGCGGCAGCGCCTGGAACGCGTAAAGCGCGGCGGCGGTCCCGACGCGGTTGCCAAGCACGAGGCACGCAAGAAACTGTTC
>JANQGB010000173.1 GCA_028277545.1 Phycisphaerae bacterium
ATCCACACCGATGCCCAGGGTCATACCGGCGAACATCGAGGTGGCCACGCCCAGCGGCATGCCGGTCCAGCCCATGACGGCGAAGTTGATCAGCACGGCCAGGGCGCACGGCAAAACGCTTAACACACCGAAGCGAATCGAGCGGCCCAGCAGCGTGGTCACCAGCAGAATTCCGATCAGCGAACCGATCAGCGACCAGCGCTGCGTCGACACGATCGCGGCGATAACGGTTTGGCTGACGGCCACATCGCCGGCGAAGCTGAGCGACAGGCCGTGTGGGGCGAGGTGCCTCCGCTCGTAATCGCGGATGAGTTCCATCAGCGCCCGCACGTCCACGTAGTTGGCGTTCTTGAGGAACACGGTGACCAGCGACCGGGAGTAGTCGGGGTCGACGACCTGCCTAGCGCGTTCGAGTCCGCGGACGCGCTGGAAGTGGTGCCAGGCCCGGGCGACCTCGTCGGGAGTATCCGGCACGATCCTGGTCCCTTCCCGCAGGCCGCGGGACATGAAGTTGGTAGTGGCAACGTAGGAGGCCGAGCCAATCACGCCGCCGACGGTCAGGTCACGCTGCAACTCGATGAAGGCCTCCAGGTCACCGATCCGCCGGATATTTTCGGGCAGCATCATAGGCTCGACCTTGATCTCATAGTCGAACTCCTCGCCCTTTTCCGGTCGTAGGCCCAGGATAGGCGACCCGCTACGCCTGGCCGTGTGGAGCACCAGGCGATCACCGTCCCGCGTCACGCTCTCGATGCGGGCCCGCCATTCGTTGGAGCGTCGGCGTCGGGTCTCCGTGGAAGGAGGCTTGCCTCGTTCGGGGTCTCGGCGAACGAAGACGCGATGGCCAACCAGTGAGTCCGGGTCCGCCGGCGAACCGGCGGGGATGACAATCTCATGGTGGTCGAGGTCGTCGATGTGTACCCGGCCCGACTCGGTCAGCGTCGCCGCCTCAACTCGTACCAACAGCAGGTGGGTTCCGAGGAAGCGGCTGTTGAATGCCTGGGTGGCCCGGTAGAACGTGCTACCGGGGGCGAACCCGTCGATCCAACTGTCCTGCACCACCAGGCGGGAAACGCCCAACGGGGCAGCCAGAACCGCGCCGATGGCCACGGCCAGCACGACGAAGCGGCCGCGTCCGATAACCAGCGCCCCCAGGCGGGCGAAGACGCGCTGGCCGAACGGCCTGCCAGGGTGCGTCCCCGCGGTCGTTGCTGCCGGTTCACCAACGAACCGGCGGGGGTTGATCAGGACCAGCATGGCGGGGACCGCGCTTAGCGACCAGAGCATGCAGAATATGATCCCCACCGCAGTGAACACGCCGAAGGCCCGCACCGGTCCCAGCGGCGAGAAGGCGAAACACAGAAAACCGAGCGCCGTGGTCACCGACGTCTTGACCACCGGGACCCACATCTCGTCCATCGAGGCCAGTAGCGCCTCGCGGTGGCTCAGATCGGCTCGCGTTCGCAGCAGTTGGGTGTAGCGCGTGAAGACGTGGATCTCGTCGGCCACACCTACCGCGGTCAGGATGACCGGCATGACCGCGATGGTGAGATAGATGGGCACGCCTAACCAGCCCATCAGACCGAAGACGAACGCCAGGCAGGCGCCGACTTCCATAAGCGGCAACATCGCGGCGGTAGGGCTTCGGAAGCAGGCGGCGAAGATGAGGGCCATGATGATAATGGCGATGGGCACCAGCCCCACGCGTCGTCCGACCAGGCTTCGCAGTTCGTGCAATGAGCGAGGAACCAGTCGCCCGTCGGCTGCTTCGTCGGGCGCCGGCCGTAAGCCTAGCAGCGACCGGGGAACGCCCAGGTCTTCGAGAATGTGCGTGCCCAGCAGGGCCTCGGCCACCGGAGCGCCCAGCACGTCAATCTGCTCCGCCCGCGGCCCGCGGGCGGCGACGATGTCCTGGACCGTGCCGAACAGCCTGGTCCGATCGCTGTCGTCCGGAATTCCCATCAGGATGGCGGCGGCCTGCCCGTCGGCCGACACGATGGTGCCGGTGTGCAGTTCGATGCGCCGCAGGTCATCACGCAGGCGGGCCAGTTCCTCCGCCCCGCTCGGCAACGGTTCCAGGAAGCGGCGGTTGATCAGCGTGCCCGGCCGGACTCGGTGGCTGTGCTCGGTATCCAGGCTGGACACGTTGTACGGCTTGACTCCTTCGACCTGCTGCAGCTGTACCGTGAGCGTCTGTATTAACTCGAGGGTCGGGCTGCTGAAGATGCCGGAGGGGTGGTCGGTGCGGATCAGGACCACAATGATGTCCTGGGCGTCGAATTCCTCGCGGATGGCCTGGTCGAGCAGGACCTGCGGCCGTCCGGAAGGAACCAGGGCGTGGCCGTCCGTTCTAAGCCTGAGCCGGGCGACCCCGGGAGCGACAGCGGCTGTCACTAGCAGGGCAACCGCCAGCGCTGCCACCGGGTGACGAATCGAGTAGCGGTACAGGAAGGTCACGCGTTGCCTGCCAAAGTGACCGATTTGAACGCACGGACCCACAAACGCATCTCAAGGGTAGTTGAAGGGCCAAACACCGGCAAGCCGGTCCCGGTCAACCGCCTGTAGCGGGCCTCCAGCAGCCCTACACGGCACGGTTCGCGTCGTGCCCGGGCCGGATTCGACGACGTGTCCCTGACTGAGCCCTCTCCATCGAGGAGCACGAAAGTCACCAGGAACGCAATAAATAAAGCTCACAGCGAAGACGCACAGGCTGGGCTGTACTCCGTGTTGCGGGCGAGCGGCCGGATAGCTGGATTGTCTACTTTTTCATATTTTGTTACAAGCCGCGCTCCGGTTTGTCTATACTCACTCATGCACGTTCTCCTGGTTGGTTGAACGCACACAAATTCGGGCGGTCCACACGGTCCAGAAGCGGCAGCACGCGAATAGCGGGCTCCTCCGCTGGTCCGTTGCGTCCTGCGTCACTCGGCGGGGTGGCGTCTGGCGATCAGAACAAACGGGTCGGGAAGCCAGACGCCTGTTGGTCGGGGGCCGGCGAATAAGACGAAGCCGCCTGACGGCGGCCGGCAATAGCCAGAAATCGTAAAACAAACACGTTTACGGAGGTCTTAGGGCACCTGTCGGCAGGGCGATTTTGGTACAATCGGCCCTGGGGAGTCACGTCGCCCAAATTCGTGTCAGAAAGCTCGTCGAACGTTCTACGTTACTGCAACGGGTCGGAAGGTTGAAGAATCACAAGAGAGGAATAGGGAGGATAGCCATGAGGTACGCAGAGCATGGTTCTGTTGGGGCTGTCGCTGCGCCGACAGCTCGCTGGTTTGTCCGGGCCATAGCGCCCTGTCTGTTACTGTGTATGACGGTCGCGGCACCGGCCGATCCTTGCGTCGCCCCTGACGACACGACGGGAACGGTCAGCCTGCCGCCGGAAGGGTGTGCCTATTTATCCGGGGACGAGGTACACGAGATCATCGACGGATTGCCGGCCGGCACTACGATCGAGTTGGCTCCCATCCACCTGGACTTCATCTGCGAGACAGCCGGCGGCCCGCATTGCGGTCAGCCGGGCGGCCCGCTGGGTGGCGAGCAGGAATTCTTCCTGTCGAACCTTGATCTGACAGTCGACGGGACCGGCGATCTGGCTGGTTTTCACCGCGAGATCGTGCTCCCGGTGTTCTGCATGACGGCCACCGGACCGCGTACTACCGGTGATGCCGTCCAGACCTTCCCTAACGAGATGGTTCAGTTGCAGGGGGAGCTCTTCGGTGACCCCGACTTCTGTACGCTGAGGGTCACGGGCGGCTCGGCGTTTGGAATGCCGAGTCCCGGGCAAACCACGCTCACGCGGCTGGGCCCTCCGGGCAGCGACTTCCAGGTCGACAGTTTCTTCGACATCGAATACCAGATCGAGTTTCAGGGCTGCCCGGGCAGCATCCTCGACGGCAAGGCGGGCACCACTCAGCGCACCGTTCGGATGGAAGCCGGGGCGCTGCCCAGTGACTGTGAGCCGACAGCCGATGGCTCGGCCTGCGAACCAGACACCTGTGTGGACGCCACGCAGCAGTGTGCTCCGCGCTGTGTGAACTTCGATCTCGCCACCGGTCGGGCACTGGTTGTTGATTGCGAATGTCGCGGCCAGGGCGAATGCCAGGTGGACCTGGGCACTGGCGGGGCAGACCGCGGCGCGCCTGCCGGGGGCCCCTGCGTAGTGCCTGACGATGCCGGCGGCACGGTGACGCTTCCGCCGCAGGGCTGCGAGTACCTCAGCCCGGACGAGGTGCACGAGATAGTTGACGGCCTGCCGGCCGGCACGACGATCGAACTGGCGCCTATCCACAGGGACTTCATCTGTCAGAAAGGCGGCGCCATCTGCGGAGCCCCCATACCGCCGGGCGAGTGCGAGGCGCCGGGCGGCTCGCTGGGCGGCGATGTCGATTGCTTCGAATCGGTACTCGCGCTGCAAGTCAACGGCACCGGGGATCTGGGTGGCTTTACGCGCAGCCTGTTTGTTCCCGTGTTCTGCGAGGCGCACACCGGACCGCGGACTGCGGGCGACGCCGTGCAGACCTTCCCCAACGATATGTTCCGCCTGCAGGGTGAGCTGTTCGGTGATCCCGACTTCTGTACCTTCCGGGTCAGCGGCGGCACGGACTTCGGCCTGCCCAGTCCGGGCGAGACCACGCTGGTCCAGCTTCCCACCGGCGACTTCACCGTCGACAGCTTCTTCGACATCGAATACCAGATCGAGTTCCAGGGCTGCCCCGGCAGTGTCCTCGAGGGCATGGGTGGGGTAACCACGCGTACAATACGCATGCAGGCCGGCGTGCCCCTGCCGGGGTGCCTCGGCGATTGCCCGCCTGGTACCGAGTGCCATCGCAGCCTGACTCCGGGCACCGACGGCACGGTGGATGTCTGTTGTGACTGCATCCCTGTCGTGCTGGAAGAGGCCTGCTGCTTCTCTGACGGCACTTGTGCCGACATGCCCGCGGCGGACTGCGACGCGGCGGGCGGGATCCCGCAGGGGCCCGGGACGGACTGCAGCACGGTAGACTGCACGCCCGACCAGTTCTGCCCCTTGGGTACCGACTACTGCCAGTCGGTGTACACCCGTGATTGCCTCAGCGACAACCCGGCGGCCGAGGCGTGCTTCCCCAAGGAAGTTCGAATCAGCGCGGCAGGACCGGTCGTGGTCGAGTCGTGCGCCTGCTTCGGCCAGGGCGGATGCGGAGCCGTGACCATCACTCCCATGGGTTCGCCGCCGTTTGACTACACCTTGTCCTGCCAGGGCCAGTGTCCCGGTGCGGGAGCAGACTGCCAGATCTTCCTCGACGGAGTCGCGACCGGCCAAGGCAGCATCGACGCGTCGCAGGTGGCCGCAGGCAGGGTCGTTACCTGCGACTGCCCGACCCCGCCGCAGCCGGAAGCATGCTGCTTCCCCTCCGGCGGATGCGCTAACATGCTGCCCGCCGCCTGCGTGGCGGCCGGTGGCACGCCGCAGGGTCCGGGTACGGATTGTACGACCGTGACCTGTCCAGTGCTGGAGTGCGGTCCGACGCCGGACGGCTCGGGCTGTCTGCCGACGACCTGCGAGGAAGCCAACGACATATGCCAGGCGAAGTGCATGAAATTCGATCCGCTGACCGGGCAGACGCTGGTCACGGCCTGCGAGTGCTCGGGTGTCGACGAGTGTCATGTCGAGGAACCGGGCGCGCCGTCCGGCGACTGCTTCGACGGCACGTTCGGCCCGCGGGTCGGGCCGGGCTGCGTGGTGGCCGACACGGGCGGGACAGTGGTGCTGCCCCCGCCTGGTTGCCCGTACCTGAGCCCGGACGACGTTCACGAGATCATCGACGGGCTGCCGCCGGGCACGACGATCGAACTTGGCGCCATGCACTCGGACTTCTTCCTCCGTTCGGCCGGCCCTGGTGGCTCGCTGGGCGGCCAGGCGGAGGTGTTTGACTCGTTCCTGAGTCTGACGGTGTGCGGCACCGGGGAGCTGGGCTCATTCACACGGACCCTGTCCATACCGATCCAGTGCGAGACCCACACCGGGCCGCGCACGCCCGGCGATCCCGTGCAGTCCTTCGACACCGACATGTTCCGCCTGCAGGGCGGCATCGGCGGTGATCCGGACTTTGCACAGCTCATCATCACTGGCGGGACGGACTTCGGTATGCCGAGTCCGGGCCACACGACTCTGACGCAGTTGCCCAGCGGCAACTTCGCGGTCGACAGCTTCTTCGACATCGAATACCGGATCGACTTCCAGGGTGCCGTGGGCGGCGCGCTGGAGGGTCTATCGGGCTCGACGACGGCCACCATCCGCATGGCCACGGGCTCAGTCCCGAGTTGCGTGGGTGGCTGCCCGCCGGGCGAGGTCTGCGTAGAGACGCAGGTCGTCAACCCGGATGGCACGATCGACATTTGCTGCAGTTGTGCGCCTGAGCCGACGGAAGCCTGCTGCTTCTCCGACGGCAGTTGCGCCGACATGCTTCCGGCGGATTGCCTTGCCAACGGCGGAACGCCGCAGGGTCCGGGATCGGATTGCAGCACGGTCACCTGTCCGCCGCAGGAATGCGGGCCGACGGACGACGGTTCGGGCTGCCTGCCGGCGCCCTGCCCGATTCCTGGCGACGAATGCCAGGCCAAGTGCATCAACTTCGACCCGGCGACCGGGCAAACGCTGGTTACCGAGTGCGAGTGCTCGGGCGCTGACGAGTGTCATATAGAGGCTCCGGGGGCGCCGGCCGGCGAGTGCATCGACGGCGGATTCGGTCCGCGGGTCGGGCCGGGCTGTGAGGTGACCCCCACGGGTGGGACGGTTGTCCTGCCGCCGCCGGGTTGCGCCTACCTCAGCCCGGACGACGTCCATGAGATCACGGACGGTCTTCCGCCCGGCACGACGATCGAGCTGGGCGCCGCTCACGAGGAGTTCATTCTCCGCTCGGCCGGCCCTGGCGGCACGCTGGGTGGCGAGGTGGAGCAGTTTGATTC
The DNA here is from genome assembly GCA_028277545.1 of Phycisphaerae bacterium. Classification (GTDB taxonomy): domain Bacteria; phylum Planctomycetota; class Phycisphaerae; order UBA1845; family UBA1845; genus JANQGB01. The sequence goes on from JANQGB010000173.1 coordinate 6,952, forward strand.
GTTCCTGCAACTCGAACTCTGCGGGACTGGCGATCTGGGCTCCTTCACCAGGTTCGTCACCGTTCCGGTCCTGTGTGAAACGCACACCGGACCGCGCACGCCGGGCGATCCGGTGCAGAGTTTCGCGACGGACATGTTCCGTCTGCAGGGTGGTATCTTCGGTGATCCGGACTTCGATCAGTTGGTGGTTATCGGCGGAACCGATTTCGGTATGCCGAGTCCCGGCCACACGGTGCTGACGCAACTGCCCAGTGGCAACTTCGTGGTGGATAGCTTCTTCGACATCGAATACCAGATCGATTTCCAGGGGGCTCCGGGCAGTGCCCTGGAAGGCCTGTCGGGATCGACGACGGCCGTCATCCGTATGGCCACCGGTTCCGTACCGGCCTGTGTCGGCGGTTGCCCGCCGGGCGAGATCTGTGAGCGGACGACAACGGTTCTGGCCGACGGTACGCTGGACATCTGCTGCACCTGCATACCAGAGCCGCTGGAGGCCTGCTGCTTCTCGGATGGCAGCTGCGCCGACCTGACGGCAGCGGACTGCATCGCAGCCGGCGGGGCGCCGCAGGGTCCAGGTACGATCTGCCTGGGCGACGGTGACGGTGACGGCGTGGACGACGCCTGCCCGCCGCCGCAGCAACTGTGTCCGCTGGCCTCGCCGTTCTGCGAGGACCTTCAGTCCACCGACTGCGAGCTCGACGACCTGACCAGTGAATCGTGCTGGCCCAAGGAGGTCCTGGTCTCCGCGGACGGACAGATCGTGGTGGAGAGCTGCGATTGCTTCGGCCAGGGCGGGTGCGGCGCCGTGACCATCACGCCGCTGCCGCCAGCGGGCTACAACCTGTCCTGCCAGGGCGTGTGTCCGGATGCGACTGTGCCTTGCCGGATACACATCGACGGTATGCCTACCGGGCAGACCGCGGTCGACTCATCGCTGGTCCCGGCAGGGTCCATAGTGACCTGCGACTGTCCTCCGACTCAAGCCTGCTGCTTCCCGGACGGCGGTTGTGCCGACATGATTCCGTCGAGCTGCGTTGCCAGCGGAGGTATTCCGCAGGGACCGGGCACTGATTGCACCACGGTGACCTGCCCCGTGCTGGAATGCGGACCCAAGCCGGACGGGACGGGATGTCTCCCGGTGGCGTGTCCTGATACGAACCAGGAGTGCGTCCCGAGTTGCGTGGACTTCGATCCGGCAACCGGTCAGACGACCGTGCTCGAGTGTGAGTGCCGGTTCGTGGACGAATGCCAGGTCGGGTTCACCTCGGGTGGCGCCCCAGGCGCCCGCGGGGGCACTGATCCATGCGTGGTACCGGACGATGCCGGCGGTACGGTGACCTTGCCGCCACAGGGCTGCGAGTATCTCAGCCCGGACGAGGTCCACATGATCATCGACGGTCTGCCGCCGGATACGACCATCGAGTTCGCCCCGATCCACAGGGACTTCATCTGCCACGAGGACCCGACCGGCGGCGCCGGTTGCTCACAGCCGCTGCCGCCAGGTATCTGCGAGGAAGAGGGCGGCTCTCTGGGCGGCAATCTGGACTGCTTCCAGTCGACACTGGCTGTCACGCTCAACGGCACCGGTGAGCTGGCAGGCTTCAGTCGGAACCTGCTCATACCGATTGCCTGTGAGGTCCACACCGGGCCGCGTACACCGGGCGAGCCGGTGCAGAGCTTCGACTCCGAGATGTTCCGTCTGCAGGGCGGTATCTTCGGTGACCCGGACTTCGATCAGTTGTTCATAACGGGCGGGACCGATTTCGGCCTGCCGAGTCCGGGCCATACGACGCTGACGCAGTTGCCCAGCGGCAACTTCTCGGTGGACAGCTTCTTCGACATCGACTACCGGATTGACTTCGTGGGTGCCCCTGGCGGCGCCCTGGACGGGATGTCCGGCTCGACTACCGGCAGCATCCGAATGGAAACCGGTGTTTCGGTGCCGAGTTGCATTGGCGGCTGTCTGCCGGGCACGACCTGTGTGGCGTCGGCGTCGATTACGCCGGACGGCACGCTGGAGCTGTGCTGTGACTGCGAGCCGCTGATCCAGATCGTCACGGTCGACAGCTGCGTCAGCCACGTCGGCGTCGAGCATTGCCTGGGCCTGGGCGATGGCACTGTCAAGGGCGACAACGTCGAACCGCGTCTGGCCCGTATCGGCAAGCTAGTGATCGGGCTTGACGGCCCGGCACCGAGTCCGCCGGTGGTTACGGTCGACTGCGGCGCGGGCCCGATCGGCGGTGTCAGCGCCAGTTCGTCCGGAACCGATGTCACGGTGTTGATCAGCCCGTCGCTGCCCAACCTCACCTGTTGCGAGGTTAGCATTGACGGTGTGAGTGGCAGTTGGAGCGTCATCAGCAACGAGGGTGACGTGAACCAGAGCGGTGTCGTTAACTCGATCGACTTCTCGGCCATCAAGGCGAGGTTCGGTCAGCCGACCACCGCCACCAACTTCCAGTACGACCTCAACGGCAGCGGGATTATCAACTCGATTGACAGTTCCGCCGTCAAGGCCCGATTCGGCGCCACCTATCCGAGTTGCCCGTAGGGGCGGCACGGGTACGGTGACGGCAGGTTGAGAGCCCGTCCGTGGATCGCACCAGCGGACCACGGACGGGCCTTCCTGCCGGCTGAGCGCACGCCCTTGTACAGGGTGTTGTTGGTTCGGTACACTATCTAATAGAGCCGGTTAGCCTTCTCGCGATCGGGCATCTACAATTCGACGCCGCCGCGACCAGGGGCCAACAGGCAGTGACCCGCCGGGCTGGCCCGAAGTCGTTATCGCACCTTTCTCGATGTCGGCTCCCGGCGGACGTGTCAGGCGGCAGGTCCGTGCGGCGAACGCTGAACTTCAGTAGTGGATCAGTGTCGGCGCGGCTCGCGGGGTCGCGCTCAGGTCGGGACAGCATGACGTACGGTTGGGCATACATTGCGGTCTTGCTTGTGGCTCTGGCCGCCCTGGCCGTCACCGGATGGTGGCGTCTGGTCCTGGTGCCCTTCCGCATCAATCCGGGCAGAATGACCGTGCGCCGGCTGGGCCTGCAGGTTTCCGCGCCGGAGGACGTGGAGCGGGTGGATGGCGTCCTGCGATCCTTTGCCGGCGGATTCAACGCCATGATCGCCCGCCCGTCCGATAA
>JANQGB010000180.1 GCA_028277545.1 Phycisphaerae bacterium
ATGAGCAAGGTAGGCCATCGGTCCCCCCGGGAAAGCCTGTGGTGAGTATCCTCGCAGAAGGTCTGGAGGCAAGAGGAGCAAGCGTATCCGAACCCGTCCAACACAGATTCTATGGTTGGCGAGTCGATGTGGTCTATGAGGGGCTGGAGGCTTGGTGTCTGCTGCAATACCCTGGTCCCTGGCTCCTTCTGATCGAGGAGAAGTGGCCTGGAGTGGCAAGACTGATCAGAAGCAGGAAGCGTCCCGCCCTTGCCTTTCTTGTCCAAGAGGTGCATAGCGTTCTCAAGGGCGCTGCTTGCGTATCCGCAGTTCGGTGGTTCACGAAGGAAGAGTTCGCGGCTGGCTGTGAGCACGGTGCTGAGGCCCCGTACTGATGTGCGCTTGACGGCTTTTTGCGATGGGGGCGGGCACAACGTTCGCTCCTGTCGTGCCTGCAACTGTTACCTGCGCGGTGACCGGGCTGGACGGGTTTGGCCGGGTCATCGACATGCCTTACGTCAACGGGGCGGACAGCCTGCTGCAGCTCCAGTACGGCTACGACAAGGCCAGCAACCGGACCTTCGCCCGCATCAACGACGACGCCCCGGACGCCTCCTGGCTGTACGAATACGATCCGCTGAACCGGCTGACGCTGGCCTCCAAGGGCACGCTCAACCCCGAAGGCAGCGCCATGTCGCCGGGGACCGCGCCCGAGATCACGGTGTGGAACCTGGACATCCTGGGCAACTGGTCGGGCGATCCCGACGAACTGGTCAGCATGCGTCGCTTCGCCGACAACAACGGCGACGGCTGCTTCAGCGACATCACCGACGAGGAACTGGCCCGCGAGCACCACGAGACCAACGACGTCAACGAGATCGTCAAGTGGCTGACCGTCGATCCGGGGTCATATCCGGGGCCGGATAACCCCAGGCGCCCGTTCTACTACGATCCCGGCGGGAACCTCGTTTTCGATGATCAGTACCACTACGTCTACGACGCCTGGAACCGCTTGGTGCAGATCAACGAGCCGGACTCCCTGGAGGTCGACGAGAACGGCGACCTGATCGGCCTGCCGGGTGACGTCATCACGCGCTTCGAGTACGACGCCCTTGGCCGGCGGATCGAGACCCATCAGCGTCCGAACCAGCCGGACGAGAAGATCACCCGCCACGTCCACGGCTCGGGGCCGGAGGTGCTGGAGGAGTACGGCGTCGATGTGACCACCAGCGGCACGGTCGAGACGCTGGAGCGCTGGTTCGTCCACGGCGAGTCCTTCCCCGATCCGCTGGTGATGGTGGACCTGACCGACGCGGGGAACGTGCCGGCCGACGCGGATCAGCCCGAGGAGTACCTCTTCTACCTCAAGGACGCCCTGGGCAGCGTGATGGCGCTGGCCGACGCGGCGGGGGAGGTGGTCGAGCGCTACGTCTACGACCCTTTCGGCCACCCGTCCCTGGTCTCGCCCGATGACGGTTACCCGCCACTGAAGGCGCTGGAGGCCAGTTACTTCCATGATGCCGATATCGACAACTCCATTGAGGACAGCGACGAGACCAACCTGGACAGTTGCCTGACGAACAGGCCCACCCGGGCGCCCTGCGTGTTCATGCACGATC
>JANQGB010000204.1 GCA_028277545.1 Phycisphaerae bacterium
CCCGTGGCACACGGCGCCAGGGAGACGATGTGGCCAAGGGCCTCGCGCGGGGCGACGATCTGCACCAGTCCCGCCCCGCTGTGCAGCGCCGCGTTGGCACACATGGCCGGTGCGCCGATCATGGCAAGTTCGTCGAGCCGGCCGCCGACTACGGCAATGCGGCCGACGTCACCCTTGTGGGCGTCCTCGGCACGACCGGGCAACGGCGGAATGCGCGTGACGGTCTGGAGTCCCCTGGTCATTCCGGTCTCGGTGAGTAGGCCAACCGGTTCATTAACGCTGCTGAATAGCCGGCCGCGAAGCCGTTGTCGATGTTCACCACGGTCACGCCGGAAGCGCAACTGTTGAGCATGGCCAGCAGAGCAGCCAGGCCGCCGAAACTGGCGCCGTAGCCTACGCTGGTCGGCACGGCGATCACGGGACGATCCACCAGGCCGCCGACGACGCTGGCCAGGGCGCCCTCCATGCCGGCGACGACGACCAACACGTTGGCCGCCTGCAGCTCCTCGCTGTGGGCCAGCAGGCGATGAATACCCGCCACGCCGACGTCGTAGAAGGTGGACGTGGTTTGATCCATTATTTCGGCTGTGACGCGGGCCTCTTCGGCAACGGGCAGGTCGCTGGTGCCGGCGGCCACTATGGCGACAGTGCCCGGCGAAGGCTCGGGCTCTCGCTGGCGAATGGTAATGGTGCGAGCCGTAGAGCAGCAATCCGCCGCCGGGAAGCGGTCTTTCGTCGCCCGCAGCATCTCGTCCGTGGCCCGGGTGGCCAGCACGTTTCCGCCGCCACCCAGCCTGGCTTCCACAATGGCGAGCACCTGCTCGACTGTTTTGCCCGCACAGTAGATGACCTCCGGGAAACCACAGCGGATGGCCCGATGGTGATCGACCTTGGCAAAACCGAGGTCCTCAAAGGGGAGGCTGCGCAACTTCTGCACGACGTGATCGGAATCCACGTCACCAGCCTGAAAGGACTCCAGCAGTCGTTTGACTTCCTTCTCGTCCATGTCTCTAAGTGTATGGGCTCCGATGCGCTGCGTCGAGGCCGATGTCCGGCACTGTTGTATCTCAACACTACGGGCCAACCGTATCGTGGTTCTCACTCACAGGCCCGTCCCAGGGGTCTGCATCATGGAGACAACTGTTCCAGCGGTTCGGTGTGCAGGTCAAAGTCCCAACTCCACTCTCCAAAGTAGAGATTGTGCCCGTCGATTTCGATTTCGCCGCGCTGAAAGTCGTTGGGCTCGCTACGGAAGCTGGTCTTGGGCGGGTCCAGTTCGCGGGCGTAATCCAGGTTCACGATCATGCGGTAGGCGTCCATGTGCCCGCAGTAGAACTCCCGCACCCGCGGGTCGTCGTGGTCCTGCAGGCCGTACGATGGATCCGCGGGCAGCCAGCCCCAGGGTGCGACATAGAACTCCGCCCAGTCGTGCATGTTCCAGCCGCTGGGCTTGGTTTCCCAGCCCGATTGCCAGCGAGCTGGCACGCCGGCTGCCCTGCACAGCGTGATGAACAGCATTCCCTGTACGCCGCAGTCGCCGCGCCGCGATGCGAGGGCCTTGCCGGAGAGGTTCTCGATGGTGCTGTACTCCATCTCCGCACAATACCTGATGTTCTCGCAGACCCAGTGAAAGATCCGGCTGGCGCGGCGCAGAGGGTTGGTTTCACGGCCCACGATACTGTCGGCCACTTTGCGCAGTTCCGGCGTGAAGGCGATGTGTGGCGAACGTTCGGCAGTGAATTCGCGGTAGAGCGCGCTGCTGCGGTCGTATGGTCTGGCCAGGGCCGGGTCCAGGGTGGGGCAATAGGCGAAGGTGACAAACTCGAACTGGGCCGAGAACCGCGGTGGCGTGGCGGCGTCATCAACGGTCTGCTCCAAATAGACGGTACGCTGCGGATGGCCATTGGGGGCCACGTAGGCGTCCGCCGGCTGCGTGGAAATCAACCGCACGTCCTTCTGCTGCCTGTAGTTCTGCGGAAACGGAAGCCAGCAACGCACCTTGGCGCCGGGACGCAGACGCGGGTGGCCATCGCTGACCTGGAGGGTGTAGGTGATGCGGTGTTTAACCGGAAACAGCTCCGGATCGGCGGACTTGTCGGCGAGCTCAACCAGCTTGTACAGATGTTGCGGCAGAGAGAAGTCAGACTTCTTGGCTGCCTTCGATTGCGCCCGACGCGATCGGGCCTTTTTGCAGAAGCGGAACAGGTTACTCGGCTCTCGACCGAAGTAGCGAACTGCCCCATCGATTACCCTATGCTGTAGTACGCCTTGCTTGCGCCACCGCTCAACGTCGTCTGCCGTGACGTCCGGTATGCTGCGTTTGAGCTTGGCTAACATCTGATCCGGGGTCAGCGCGTAGTCGAGCTTGATGCGCCGGATGATCTCCAGGAGAACCGCGTACTCATCTACCACGGGGTCAGCGGGCTTGGCTATCCGACTGCGCAGCAGTTGCTCCGCATCATCGAACCGCCCGGCCTCTATCGCTGCTCTTGCCTTATCGAGGACGCCGACCGGATCGCCAGGTGCGGCGATTGCTGTTCCGGCCTGAGTGGGCGGCAGCGTACCGAGAAGGAAGACGAGCACAGTGGTGGGGATCTTGGACATTAGTGGTCACCTCTTCGACTGACCGCGAACGTGTCGGCGCAGCCGGCACCCAATGCACAGCGGTATCGCACGGGAAGCGTTCTCCCCGAGCTGTCAGCCTACTTGCCGGCCTGAGATCTGTCGAGTGTTGCTATTGTGTTCCGCGTGTCAGTTGCCAGCGCCGATTTGCCGCTGGAACGAGGCCAGGTCCGCCAGGTCGATGTTCAGGTCGTCGTCGGCATCCGCCGCCAGGCAGAAGTACTCCGCGGGATAGTCAACCAGCGGACCCTGCAGGCAGAAGGCGATGTAGGGCCAGTCGTTCAGGTCAATGTCGCCGTCATCGTCCATGTCGCCGGGGCCGATCGAGCTGTCGCACAGGCCGATGTCCTGGCGGACGACATCGCCAGGCATGACGAGTACGTCGGTTACGGTCTGATTGGCGCAGCCGTCCTTGCTGGCGGTGACATCGTAGTAACTTCCGGATGTTCCGGCGGGGATCAGGGTAACTACGTAGTAGCCGTTGCCGTCGGTGTATGTGGCCGGAAGGGCGCCAACCTGGACCAGGGCGTAGTCAATCGGCAGGTCAGTGCCAGGATCGGTGACCTGTCCCCACAGGCTGCCCTCGACCGCTGTGGCCGGGTCTCGCCAGGGCATGGCCGGAACTGGTGCCGGGCTCGTAAACAGGTTGTCCGATACGTAGCTGTACCAGGTCCAGTCGCTCGCCGGATAGCCGCTGAGGTCTTCGTCCGCGGTGTCAGCGTAGGCATAGTTGCAGGTGCCGTCTGATCCGGCGTTGAGGGCGTACTGCATTTGA
>JANQGB010000237.1 GCA_028277545.1 Phycisphaerae bacterium
CGGCTACTGCTTCTACTCCGTCTGTCAGGAAGCGGACTACCAGACCAATCTGGTCAACGGTAAGTACGCCAGCTCCAACCTCGGGGAGCTGACCCGGACCGTCCTGCAGACCAAGCATTTTGGCTTTGCCGATTTTGCCCCCTACGAGCCCAGCGCCGGGGCGCCGGCGGCGTTCATCGCCCAGCCAGTCATACACGATGGCAAGACGGAGATTGTCGTCGCGCTGCAACTGCCGCTGGACGCCATCAACGGCATCATGGGCGTGCGGTCCGGAATGGGAGAGACGGGTGAGACTTACCTTATCGGCCCCGACAAGCTGATGCGCTCCGACTCCTTCCTCGATCCTGCCAATCACTCGGTTGTGGCCTCCTTCGGCAATCCTTCCACCGGCGCGGTCGATACGGACGCCGCTACCGCGGCCTTGAACGGCGACGCGGACGCCAGGATCATCATCGATTACAACGGCAATCCGGTGCTGAGCGCCTACACGCCCATAGATGTGTTCGGGACCCGTTGGGCCTTGCTGGCGGAAATAGACGAATCCGAAGCCATGGCCGCCGTCAAGGACATGCAGGAGACTGCGGCAGCGGCCGGCACCAAGTTGCTGACCTGGGTCGGTTCGGTGGGTGTGATTGCCGCGATCGTCGTAACGCTGATCAGCATGATCATGACGCGCGGAATCACCAGCCCGCTCAGGCAGATCTTCCGAGGCCTGAAGTCGTTCAGCCGTTCGGAGTTGAAGGAGACCGCGAGTACCTTCAACCGCATCATCGACGGAATGTCCGAAGGAGTTGCCCAGGTCAACGATGCCGCGGGGCAGGTATCCAGCGCGTCTCAGCAGTTGGCCGAGGGCGCCAGCGAACAGGCCTCCTCGCTGGAGGAGACCTCCAGCGCCCTGGAGGAGATGGCCGCCATGACGCGGGCCAACGCCGAGAACGCCAGGAAGGCCAACGATCTCGCCGGGCAATCGCACAAGGCCGCCGAAGATGGCGACAAGACTATGGCGGCCATCAACGATTCGTCTGACCAGATCAGCAAGATCATCAAGGTTATCGAGGAGATCGCATTCCAGACCAACCTCCTGGCACTCAACGCGGCGGTGGAGGCTGCCCGGGCCGGTGAACACGGCAAGGGCTTCGCGGTGGTGGCGGACGAGGTGCGCAGCCTGGCTCAGCGAGCGGCCGAAGCGGCCGGTGAGACCACCAGTCTCATCGGCAACTCGGTAAGCAAGTCGCGCGAGGGCACTCAGGCGATACGAGGTATCGTGGACGGCGTGGCCCAGGTTACGGAGTTGATCAACGGGATCGCCCAGGCCAGCGAGCAGCAGGCCCAGGGGGTGGATCAGGTCAACACGGCCGTTTCCCAGATGGACCGGGTGACGCAATCGAACGCTTCGAGTGCCGAGGAGTCAGCCTCAGCGGCCGAGGAGCTGAGTTCCCAGGCAGCGTCGACCGCGGGACTGGTAGACGACCTGATCATCCTGGTGCAGGGTGATCAGGCCCGTGCTGCCGGTGCAACTGCGAACTCCGGCGTGCGGAGCCCGCAGACGAACACGCGGCACGCGGTGCACGCGGACAGTATGCAGCAGACGTCATCGGCGGAAGAGAGCATCCCGATGCAGGTCGGTGCAGAAGGCGGATCGGCAGATGACCTTGCCGGCCTCGATGACGGCGACCTCAACGAGTTCTGAAACACGTCCGTGGTAGCGTGATGGCGGGCGCCGGGTGACCTCGGCCAGGCCCGGCGCCCGCCGATCAGTGTGCCAGCAGAGTCACTCCCCTCACAACGCGGGGCAATGCAGCCTGTGGCCGGCGCCGGCCAACCATGGCTGGCAACCGCCGCGCGCTTGCGTTATCCAGCATCCGGAAGGCACCCTTGCGTGTCAGCGCTACCGCCCGCCGGAGTGCACCGTCTCGCCGACACTTTCTGACACGGTTCTCTCCGTTTCACTTGACGTGCTACTATTCATATAGTAATATTCCTATGTAGCTAGTAAAGGAGGCCCGGCATGGACGGACCCACCCCGCATATCACCGCGGCGGAGCTGCGGATCATGAAGGTGCTGTGGCACCTCGGTTCGGGGACGGTGCGGCAGACCCTGGACGCCCTGCCCGCCGAGAAGGGTGATCCGCCGGCATACACGACAGTCATGACCATGATGAAGCAGCTAGCCGAGAAGGGCGCGCTGCTGGTGGATCGGGCGCGGCAGCCCTTCGTGTACACCCCCGCGGTGCGTCGAGACCAGGTGCTATGCGAGCGGCTGACCCAGTTCCTGCACACCGTATTCGACGGCCAGGCGGAGGAACTGGTTCTCCACCTGGCTGATGAAGCAGACCTGTCGGCGGCGGACTTGCGCCGCATCGAAGCCAAGATCAGGAAGCGAGAGAAGGCGGAGCAGTAGGGCGCCCCTCGTCGGACGGAGCCAAAGAGGATAGGCCATGGATGCAGCCTGGGCGGCGATCGACTGCCACGAGATATCTACGGCATTGCTGGTTTGGATTGGTCGGGCCCTGCTGTTGGGAACGGCGTTGGCTGGTGCCACCTGGCTGCTGGTTCGGTTGCTGGGCCGCCGACTGCATCCCGGGATGGAGGCGGCGCTCTGGCTTATCGTTCTGGTACGGTTTCTTACGCCGATGGGACCGGAGTGGGAATTCTCCTTCGCTACCCTCCTGTCGAGCGCCTCACCCCGTCCATCGGTTAGTGACACGCTTCCTATGAGCTGGCCGGCGGACGAAGCTCGCGGCTTTCAATCTGCGACTCCCGAGCCCACTGCCGTTGTGGGCGCAACCTCTACAACTGGCACTACTCCGGCTCCACAGGCCTCCGATGACAGGCGGCTGGAGCGCCCCGCCGCGTCAGGGGCGGCGGACCGGACGTCACGCTGGACCACGCTTGTGGCTGTCGTGTACCTGAGCAGCGTGGCAGTCCTGTTCTGTTTGCGCATCCGGCGGTACCGGGCGTTTGTGGCCAGTTGCCGCAGCCTGCCGCCCGCGGACGACCGCACGCACCAGTTAGTTGCCCGGGTATGCAGTCGTCTAGGTTTGCGGCGAGTTCCGTCGTCGCGTAGCAGTGAAGCATCGCCCGCCCCGTTCGTTGTCGGGCTGTGGCATCCGATACTGGTACTTCCCCGCCGTCGATTCGTTCGGCCGGACGAGTTGGAGACGGTGGTCGTACACGAAGTCGCCCATCTCCGGCGGGGCGACATGCTGGTCAGACACCTGCAGTGGATCGCCGGAACGTGGCTGTTCTTCTGGCCGGTTGTTGCCTGGGTTAACCGGCGCATCGACACGGCCCGCGAGTACGCCTGTGACGCCTGGGCCCTGCGTCATGGGCAACTCACCGCAAGCCAGTACGCCCGGTGCCTGCTCAGTGCAGCCCGTCCGAGGCCGTACCGGCGTTACCCCGACCGCCCAGCCCTATGGCCCGTGTTCGAACCGGCCTGCATGGGCGGGCAGACAACCAACATCGAGAGGAGAATCGATATGATCCTGGACTCATCCGGTGGCCTGGCGAAGCGTCCTGTGTGGGGTCTGCTGACACTCGCCCTTATCCTGAGTTGGGGAGGCTTCGCGCTCACTGGTGCGGCCAGTGCCAACCAGCACGCTGCAAGCGATGCAGAGACCTGGCCCGCAACCGAGGAAGCGGTCAAGCAACACGCGGTACAACTGTACCATCAGGTCGCCCAGCGAGCAGCCGCAGACCTCAACGGTGATGGTGTGCTCGCCTATCGCGAGAAGACCATCTACCTGATCGGGCTGGCGGCGCAGGAGCAGGATGCCTTCATCGAGGAGTTCCCCTTCGCGGACCGCAATCACAACGGCCATCTCGACTTCTGGGAAGCTCACGACGCCATCCGCGGAATCACACTGATCGCGTATGCAGATAGAAGGCCGGACGCCGCCCCCGGGGCACGGCTCGACCTGGAGTTCTACCACCTGGCCTTGGAAGCTCAGCAGTGGCTAATGGATAGTGTGACCGCCGAGCCCAGCGCCACGGACATCGCCAATATTCGCCCCATCGTCGTTCTATGTGGCGAGGACCCGCGCTCAGATCACGTCCGCAAGCTCAACCACGGCGGGCCTGAAGAACCCCGCAAGGCGCGACGTCCACGGGCCGGCGCCCCGCCCAGGTTCGGCGAGCTCGAGGGTAGTATTGCCGACCTCGAGGCGAAGCTGGCTGCGGAGCAGGACGCCGACGAGAGTGCCAGGCTCGAAGCCATGATCGCCAAACTCAGGGGGCTGCTGGCCAAGCTGGAACAGGCCTGACCGGCAGTTCGTTGGCAGGCAGCACCTTTGGAAACCGGCGCTGGTCGCGGGCCGGATCGTCGAAGCGCGGCGTTAAACGTCAGAGGCTGAGGTGATCCGGCCCGAAGACCAGGCTGCCTCCCCAGAAGCCGGTTATGGCCAGGAGCGCGCAGGCCGCCAGCAAGCCCAGACCATACGCCCAGCGCCACGGGCCGGTCAGTCGGTTCCAGCGCCAGATCCGCAGCACGGATAGCGCGATGGCGAGCACCATAGACGCGGTAGCGGACCATTCGTGTCGCTCGGCAATACGATGGAGTGCCTCACCGAACTGCATGGCGTCGTAGGCCATGTTGCCAGTAACAACCGCGGCGGCCGCGGCAACGGACGCGGTCAGCAGCGGTACCGCATCCGCTTTGGCGAACGCGTCGCGGCCGGTCACGGTCCACACCAGGAAGGCCAACATTGCCAGCGGAATGCCCGCCAGAGGGAAGTGAACGATCACCGGGTGGAGCCGGGCCAACCAGGGCAGGCGGTCTTGCGACCCGCCAGTGGGTGTCCCGGCGCGGTCACGCTGTTTTTCTATCGTGGTTACATCAACTGGAGTCGAGTGAGCGCTCGCAGGTTGGCCTGAGCTTTGCGCGTCCGCGGTGTCCTGGGGTGACGGTTTGGCGAACTGCGGCAGCCTCGACAGGTACCTCTCAGGATCGGCCTGGAACTTCGTCAGGCAGCGCTGGCAGCATAAGGCTACTGTCTTGCCCAGGTGCTCCACGGTGATTGCCGGGTCGGCCTTCTCCTCCGTCATTACCGGGCACCATTCATTGACGGACTGCTGCGACGCCAGGGCGGGTGCGGACACGCCCGTGATGGTGGTAAGGACCAGGAGGAGGATGGGCAGACCGGTCCGAGAGCGGTGACTCAGATTGTCACGGACCCTCTGTGGCATTGCTGCACCGTACTACCGGTGACCGTCGTGTCCATGATCACCGTGGTCGTGGGCGCCGTGCTCATGTGCCTCGTGATGATCGCCGGAGCGCTGCTTTTCGGCCGGTTTGAGCTGTTCCGGCTTCAGTACGAAGCCTTGTGCCGCGAGCTTGGAGGCGTACTTGGCCGGATCGTCGTAAAACTTCTTCTCGCAGGCGGAGCAGCAGAAGTAGATCTTCTGGCCGGTCTTGATGGTCGTGAAGGCCTGCGGGCTGATTTCGCCGCCCATGACCGGGCACTTGGTCTGATAGCTGTAGCTGTTGGCCAGCGCCGCTGCGTACTTGCCGGGATCCTTCTCGTACTTGCTGGCGCACCCCTTGCAGCAGAAGGAGACTTTCCTGCCGTTCTGTTCGACGGACGTCTTCCCGTCCACTGGCTCGCCCGTGACGGGACATGTGACCTGGATCGCGGGACGGTCGGCCATCGCCTGGCGCTGGGCAGCCACCTTGGCCGCATACTTCGCCGGATCCTTGCCGTACTTGGCCAGACAGGAGTCGCAGCAGAAGAACGCCGGCCCCTCGTCAGTGCTGGCCCGGAAGGCCAGGTTGGCCGGCTCGTCCATGATCGGGCATTGCGGCATGGGCTTGGCACCGTCACCCGCCAACGCGCTGCCGGCGCCCAGCCCGACAACCATCGTTAACCCCACAGCGATTGCTCGGCGCTTCATCGCATGTCCTCCACCGGTCGGGTTTCTGTCCATCTCCATGCCCGGATTGTGCCGGGCCGGGAACGAGCCCTATCGATTGCCGCTCGCTTACGTGATGTGTTGCGGGTCCTCCGGCCAGAGCACCCCTGCATCGCGCAGGCAACATACCCATGGCCCGCGGGCGGGTCAACAGGGAGTGTTGCCCGCCCAGTGCATAGCGCAAAATCCTGCGCGGCAGCGGTACCTGCGACCAGGCTTAGCCCTCGGTTGGCCTGACTTTGGCGTCGGCCTTCTTGGTGACGTTGCCGGCGATGTTCTGGGTCATCTCGCGAAGATCTATGCCCAGCACGCTCTCCAGGGTGGCCAGCGATTCGGTCAGCATGCGGGCCCGCCCCATGGCGCCGCCGGCGATGGCGTTGCCGCTGCCACCATCGATGACCGTGATGTTGTCGAGCTGAACGTCGGCTATCGTCTTGGTTATGTCGCCGACCACATTGGGCAGCATCTCGGTGAGCATGACCTTCAGGGCGTCCGGGTGCTGCTGTATCGACTTGCCGATCAGCTCGATTGCAGCGGCCCGGGCCTTGCCTTCTTCGAAGATCTGGGCGGCTTCGCCCTCTGCCTGGGCCTTGGCGACGTCGCGGGCGGCGTTGGCCTGTTTCACCTGCGTGGCGATGAGGCGCTGTTCCTCTGCCTGGGCCTTGGCCTCCTGGGTCTGGGCTTCCTTCAACTCGGCTTCGCGGGCCAGCTCGGCCTTTCTGATGCGCAGGGCGTTGTCGGCTTCGGCGATGGCCTTGTCGGCGCCGATGCGCGCTTCCTCGGCTCTCTGGCGGCCCATCGCCTCGGCGCTCTTGGCGTCGGCCTCGCGTTGGGCCTGGGCCTCGCGGGCCTTGGCTTCCGCTTCAGCTTCCTTGATGTCGGCGTCTGATTTTCTGGAGGCCTCGAACTGCCGGGCGTCCGCCCGCACCTGGGCCGAGGCCTTGCGGGCGATCGATTCGAGATACTGCTCTTCGTCGTGGACGTTCTGAATGTTGACGCTGTCGATGACCATGCCCAGCTTGCGGAAGTCGTCGGTGACCTCGTTCATCACCGTGGCCACGAACTTGTCGCGGTCCTCGACGATTTCCTCCGGCGTCATCTTGCCGATGACCGCGCGCAAGCCACCCTCCAGCGTCTCGCGGGCGACGCGCTGCATCTCCGTCGGTGGCTGCCCGAGAAATCGCTCGATGGCGTTTCCGCGAACCTCCGGATCCGACGATACCTTCACATTGGCCACCCCGGTAACCGTCACCGGGATCATCGTACCGCCGCCGGACTGGGCCTTGACCTCCAGCCCGACCTGCATGTTACGCAGACTCAGGCCGGAGACTTTTTCTATGATGGGGATGACCAGCGTGCGACCACCGATGAGCGTGCGGTAGCCCTGGGTCATGGAGGTCCGCTTCCCGCTGATGACCAGCAGTTCGCTGGGGTTGCCGACCACCATGATCTTCGCGACCAGCACCGCGAAGGCGATGAGCAAAAAGAGCAGAAAGACGCCGATGATGATGCCGCTGCTCAGGTCGGTAGCTTGAGCGATGATCCATGCGTTCATGAGTCTCCTCCCGATTCGTGTTCGTGAAGAAAGTCGTATTCTTGTTTCGAGATCACTTCCGCCGTGCCGTTGGCGTAGGTAACCACCACAACGCGGTCACCGACGTTGAAGTGATCATCCGGCCTCTGAGGAACGGCCCGTACGAAACGTTCCCGACCGCGGATCTGGATAGCTACCTCCCCGCATTGCTCCGGGGAGACCGCCAGGGTGACCCTCGCTCCCTGGTTCAGGAAATCGCCTGTCACCGGGGCGCTGTCACCGCTGGTGCGACGCAGGTAGCGGAGTGTCTGGTGGACGGTCTGGCCCACCACCAGCCCGGAGCCCACCGCGGCGCCCAGCACGGCCCACATACTCAGCGACGTCGTGTAGGACAGTACGGTGCCGATCAGTCCGAAGGTGGCCATGAAGTAGACCAGGAAGCGGATCGAGAACCAGGTAGCTAATGTGAAACCCTCGACGGCATGATCCACGTCGACGTGGCCGTCCACATCGACATCGGCGCCGACGTCGACATCACCAGCCACGTCAGCATCGACATCGATGTCGGCATCCAGGTCGGTGTCCAGATCCAGGTGGGCGTCAGCGGACACGTCGACGTCACCTTCGGCGTCGTGGCCGAACACTGTCGACACGACCAGCAACCCGCCGCCGACTATCAGGCAGACGATGTAAACCGTTGTAAGGGTCGACTGCCCCGGCGGCACTGCTGATACTAACTGGGTGTACGCCGCGAGTGTGCAAATCAGACCGGACATCGTGCGAACTCCCTTGCAGTCAGTGGGCGAAGTGTTCCGCGACTATGCGCCCCACTGTGAATACCTTACCACGCTGCGGAAGACCCCGCTATTCCAATCGAGACGGAGTTTCATAACCGCCAGTAATCTTCGGAATTACGTGCCGGTGCTTGACCGCTGGCTGAGAATGCAGCGGTGCGAACGACAGCGCGCCTGGTTCAAATGGCGCAAGAGCGGGCGCTCTTGGTCAGTGCCAGGGTTGCCGGGGGAGTGGCACGAGCGCGACTCGGCCAGGTTCTGATAACCTCTGTCGGCCGAGCATTGAGCACGTGATGTAAGGACATGTAAGATGCAGGGAAGCACTCGCGAACGAGTTGTCAGGCGTGCCGCAGGCGTCTGCACCGCCGCGGCTCGCCGCTGTTGCTGCTGGCCCCGGCCATTTCGAGCTGGAAGAGTGCCTACAGGGCTGTCTTGACCTACGCGGCGGGCACGCCACCGGGACGCTGGGGCGCCACCAGGCGCGGTTTTGCCCGCTTCTCATATGTCGGTATACTCGCCTCCCGACTATGAGTGTGTTGCTATCGGTCAACGACGTTCGCGTGGAATTCAAGACGCTGGTCGCGGTGCGCGACGTGAGCTTCGAGCTCCGCGCCGGCCAGCTTCTCGGATTGATCGGGCCCAACGGTGCGGGCAAGACAACCTTGCTGCGCGTGCTGGCCGGCTTGCACGCACCGACAGCGGGTACGGCCACGGCGATGGGTTTCGACGTGCTCGGCGACGCCGACGAGGTCAGGCGCCACGTCGGCTTCGCTCCGGACTCACCGCCGGCTTATGACGAGTTGAGCATCGACGAGTTTCTCACCTTCGTAGCCCGGGCGTACGAGTTGGATTGGGCCGAGGCCGGCGAACGTATCGACTTCTGGCTGGAGCAGACCTGGCTGGCCGACAAGCGTGGAGAGAAGATCAAGAACCTCTCCCGGGGCATGAAACAGCGGGTCACGGTCGCCAGGACGCTGGTGCCCAACCCCAACGTCGTGTTGCTCGACGAACCCTCTCAGGGGCTGGATCCCGCCGGGCGGATCCAACTGCGGCAGGTTATCGCAGGTTTGCGCGAGCAGGGCAAAGCCGTCATTGTGTCGTCCCACATCCTGGCGGATCTGGAGGAGTACTGCACCGACATCGCCATCATCGAGCACGGCAGCATCCTGCAGTTCGGACCGGTGCGGGCGCTAACCGGCCGGGCGGAGGACCGTCACCGATACCGCCTGGTACTCGACGACGGAACCGCGGACGTGACCGACATTCTGAGCGGAATCGAGGACGTCAGTCACGTTACCCGCGACAACGACGCCTACCTGTTCGAATATCACGACGGGCGGGCGTACGCCGCGGTGTTGCTGCGTGAGTTGATCGAGCGCGGCGTCAGGGTAGCGGAGTTCGCGCCGTTGCCCGAATCACTCGAGGAGACCTATCTCAAGGCGGGTGTAAAGCAGGTGGACTGATGGAAGCACCTATCCGGTTGCCGAATGCCATCCTGTGGGTCCAGTCGCGCCTGGCCGGCGGGCGGAGGGTGCTGTGGATCACGGCGGCCTGGTCGGTGGGGCTGGTAGTGCTGCCTATGGTTGTCCACAGGATGGACGACGGGCTTGATGCCGGCCACGCACTTATTGTGGCGGCAATCCTGCAGGGAGTTGTGCTGGTGTTGGGGGGATGCAACTCCGTCTACAAAACGCTCACTCGTGACTTTACGACCAAGATGTTCGAGTCGCACCGCCTTTCTCCGGTGAGCTCTTTGGCCGTGATGCTTGGCTACCTGTTCGGCAGCACGATACAGGTGATGCTGCTATTTGCGGCCACCGCGGCGTACGGAACCGTGCTGGCGCTTGTAGCCGGCCTGTCCGTGGATGGCTGGCTGGTCGGCAACGTAATGGTCTTCTTCGCGGCGGTATCGCTGTGGAGCATGGTGGTCTGCGCTGGCGTAGGCGGGACAAAGCCGGGGAACCTGTTAGGGGTGCTCGTTCTGGGTGCCCTGCTGGGTGGTTGGGCACTCGCGCTGCTGCCCGGGCTGGGCTTGCTGACCGGTGCCTACGCGCTGGCGGGTGGCGGTGCCGCCATGACCGGTTACTTCGAGCTCATTGCCAGCCCTGACGTGGTGGCCTCGAGCGACCTTACGACTGTGGTGGCCGCCGCGCTGATCATATTCTCCATTGGCATGACCATGCTCTGGCTCAGGGTCGGCCAACGACGCTACCGCCGGCCAGACCGGCCGGGGCTCGACGCGGTGTACGGCACTATCCTGCTCATTCTCTGGCTGCTGGCCTCCGGCCCCGGTGTTCTGTTGTACAGGCAGTTCGATCCGGATGGGTTGGAGGGCGCGGACTCCAACGCCCAGCTTCTGGCTACTCTGGTGATCTCGTTGCTGTTGGCCCTGTTGCCCATAAGTGGGGCGTGCGCGGATCGGGCCCGGCTGATTCGCGGTGCAACCGCCCGCGTGTGGGCGGAGCGGGTTTCCAGCCGGCACGTCGCGGTACTGGCGGTCGTCCTGATCTGTCTGGCGCTGGGCCTGCCAGGTCTGGCCAGCGACGTCGATCCAGTCTGGGACATCGCCTTTACGGGCGAAACCGCCTCGGAGTGGCTCTACACCGCCCTGGCCATGGTCGCGGGGCTGCTGGCTATCGATGGGTTCGCCCGGATGAGTCGGCTGTTCAACAAGTCGGTCCTCATGGCCCACCTGCTGTTTTTGATAGGCGCCTGGGCTCTTCCACCGGCGGCGGACTATCTTTACGGCCTGTTGCGTCTGGCCGGGGCGGCCGATCCGTATGCCGCCGTCACGGTCGGTCCGCTGTTTGGCTGTTCGCCGGTGGGAACGATGATCAACGTCTGGACAGGCCTTGGCGCGCCGGTGATACCTGGCCTGATCGTCCAGGGGCTGCTCGCGCTGACCCTGAGCCTGCTGGCTTTCCGGACGGAACGCCGCGAGATCGCCCGGCGCCGTGGCGAAGGTCTGCGTTTGCCCGCCATAAAGGCAGGGCCTGCTGTCGAGCGATCGTAACGGGGCTGCCCGAGCCTCGGCGGAGGTAGAAACATCCGTGAACGAGGTGCAGATCGAGCCCAAGGACTTCCGGGGCTTGCGACGCTCCGGCCGACATTCCGGGGCGAGCCGGGCGATCGGCGGTGGCTTCGTCTGGGCCCGAAACCTGATTGCCCGGGGCATGGCGACAGCAGGGTTGACCCCCAACATGCTGACCGTGGCGGGTTTCGTGGTCACCTGTGGCACGGGCCTGTGCCTGGCAATCGGCGCGGGTGACGCTCTGCCGTGGGCCAGCGTGCCGCCCGGGACCGAGACCAGCTATTGGCCGCTGTGGGTGGCGGCCGGCTTGTTTCTGTCCAGCGCCTTCGACATGCTGGACGGGGCCCTGGCCAGGGTCGGTAATCTGGCGACGAAGTTCGGGGCGGTCTTTGATTCTTTCACCGACCGCGGCAGCGACGCGGCGCTGTTCCTGGGGTGCGCGGTTTACTACGCCCGCTATGGTAATGCTACTTACGTGGCACTCAGTGTGCTGGCCCTCTCTTTTGCCCTGAGCATCAGCTATGTCAAGGCCCGGGCTGAGAACGTGGTTGACCGTTGCGACGTGGGCTATTGGCAGCGCGGCGAACGCAACGCGGCCCTGTTGATCGCCGCCTGCGCCGGACACCTGCCCGCGGCCCTCTGGCTGCTCGGAACCTCGCCGGCCCTTACCGTCTTGAGCAGGGTCAGACACACCCGTGCTCTGCTGACCGGTGATGGCGCGCCGTGGACCCCGGCTGGTTGGCTGAAGGCAGCCATGATCTGGCGCCATCCGCGCGGCTCGTTCGGGTACGACGTCGCCACCGGGCTCAATATCGCTTTTCTGATAGTTGGCCCGTGGATCTGGCCGCGAATGTACGACCACGGGTACGACCCGCTGGGGATGTGGTTGGCGCGCATGGCCGGTTAACAGGATGATGGATCGCACGTAGGCTGCGTCTTCAGTGGCAGGAAGCCGGTGCCACACTTAAGAAACAACAACTGCTCTTCCACCGGCAAGATGCCGGTGCCACACTTAAGAAACGACAACTGCTCTTCCACCGGCAGGATGCCGGTGCCACACTTAAGAAACGACAACTGCTCTTCCACCGGCAAGATGCCGGTGCCACAGTTGAACAACAACTACTACGTTCGTGTGGCAGGGTGCCGGTGATTCTTTGAGACTGCTTGCCGGTCGGGTGGCTTAGCTGGGCGGTGGATGATCGTTGGTTTGCTCGTCGGGGACATTGGCCAGTTGCTGTTTGCGCGATTTCCGGGCCTGGTATGCGAGGAACAGTGCGAACATGACGCCCAGGCCGATCAGCGGTATGTG
>JANQGB010001245.1 GCA_028277545.1 Phycisphaerae bacterium
TTGTGCTACCTCGCCCGGCCCGACAATCTGCTGTACGCCGGCATGTTTCCCGTGCTGGCCATCCTGACCGATCCCGACTGTGCCGCTCGCCGGTGGCGACTCGCGCTGTGGTTCCTGGCGTTCTTTGGCATTCTGCTTGTGTCAGACGGCTTGGCCAAGACTCTTATCTTCGGGAGCCCGCTGCCGCTGACCTGGTTCGCCAAGCAGGGCGGTTTCTACGCAGGCTACGTGGCGGCACCCATGTGGAACCCGATCGTCTACACGCAGGCGTTTCTGGCAGCGATGGCTCTGCCCCTGGGCACACTGGTGGCAACCATGAGTCGTAGAGTCGCGTTACCGACTCTTGCCTGGTTAGTACCCTGCGCGGCCACCTTCGCTTATCTGGTTGGCGTGCAGCAGATCATGGGCCACGAAGCACGCTTCTACTATCCCGCCATGCCGTTCTTCGTGGCGGGCGCATATGTCGCACTCGATGCGGCCCTGCACGACGCCGCCGTGAACGGCCTCCACCTGCGCCTGCGAACGCTACTGGCCCGCGCCTGTGTCGCCGCCGCCCTCTTGGCCATCCTGTACCCTGCGGCAGACCGCGCCGCCGGCGCCTGGCGAGCCTGGATTAAACGCCGCAGCGTACCGATTCACGCGGTCGGCCTGCACCAGAAACAGCGCCCGCCACGTCGCCTGGGCTGGTGGGATGCGATACAGGCCGTCACCAGCTTCGCGAAGCGGTGCCCGCCGGAAACCGTGTGGGCCATGTCGGAGCATGGCTATGTCTCGGCCGCGCTTCCCGGGTTGCAAATCATCGATCTGGCCGGCCTGCACGAACGTGGCACCTTGTCCGGTGGGATGACAGTCGATCAGCTTCTCGATCGTCGACCCGACGTGATTTGGTTTCCACACCGTGACTACACCGGACTGGTCGCCGCCCTGATCGAGAGTCGCCGACTGGCACGCGAGTACGACTACTGGCCCGGCGCGTTTGACTACGGACTGGCCATACGCCGAAACAGCCCCCACCGCACCGCGGCCACTCAGGCCATGCACCAAGTCTGGCAGGACGTGTACGAATCACCCTGCCCCTCTCCCGCCGCCGCAAGGTAGGCTCCGCTGTCTTGTGGCACCGGCATCCTGCCGGTGCGCATGCGACTACCGCTGTCTTGTGGCATCGGCATCCTGCCGGTGCGCATGTGACACAGGATTCCAGCCTGTACTGCACGGTAAGATGCGGTGCCACAAGACTGGCAAGCACGCACGCTCCACCCCGGCTCAGTCCCGCACGTGCAGAACCGCCGCACCGTCGATCTTCCCGTCCTTGAGCAGTCCAAGAGCGCGATTGGCCTGGGCGAGTGGGAACATGGTCACCCGCGTGCGTATGCCCGCGTCGGCGGCCAGGCGCAGCAGCTCCACACCATCCGCTCTGGTGCTGGCGGTAACACTGCGCAGAACCTTCTCGTAGTACAGATGCCGCTCGTACTCCAGGGGTGGGATCTGCGACATATGAATACCAGCCAGGGCACAGGTGCCGCCGCGGTCAAGGTGCTCCATGGCCAGGGGCACCAGGTTGCCGGCCGGCGCAAAGATGATGGACCCGTCGAGGCGCTCCGGAGGCTCGTCCTGCGCCAGGCCAGACCATTCCGCTCCCAACTCCATGGCCAGCGCTCGATGGGTCGCGCTGCGTGAGAAGACAAAGACGCGACAGCCCAAGTAGCGGGCTAACTGGATCGTGACGTGCGCCGATCCGCCGAACCCGTACAGACCCAGGCGACCGCCGGACCCCACGTCGGCCAGCCGGAAAGCGCGATAGCCGATGATGCCCGCGCACATCAGCGGAGCGGCCTGCTCATCGGGGAAGCCCCCGGGTAACTCGTACGCATAATCCTCATCGATCACGAGGTACTCGGCGTAGCCTCCATGGGCGTCATAGCCGGTGAACTCACCCGCAGGACACAGGTTCTCATCCCCGCGTTGGCAGAACGCGCAGGTGCGGCAGGTCCGGTGCAGCCAGGCAACGCCGACGCGTCGCCCCGCCGGGAGCCGAGCCGCGCCTTTGCCCAGGGCGTCCACCACCCCGATGACCTGGTGTCCGGGCACGATGGGCAGCGGGCGAGGCGCCAGTTCACCCTCGACCGTGTGCAGGTCGGTGTGACACACCCCGCACACCCGGACCGCGACCCTGATCTGCCCCGGGCCGGGGCTTGGAGTCTCCACCTCGGACAGCACCAGCGGCTGGGCTTCCACGGGCTCGGTTGTCTCCAGCAACATCGCTTTCATAGGCATGCCCAGCTCCCCGCGCCGCATCGCGTACCACTCTCAACGTGTGCAGCAATAGTATGCGATGTTTCAACGGCTTGGTAAACGGTGTGCCGAGCGGGCCGGGCGCGAGCGTCACCACCGGTAAGTATCTGCCACGCCGCGGGAAGATGCGTGGCGCGGACTTCCGGTCCGGGTCTGCACCGGCAAGGTGCCAGTGCCACAGGTCCCTGCCCACGACGTTACACCTGCACAGTCCGGACACGGGGCCGCAGTGGCCGAGGGCGCTGAGCGGCAGGCTAGGGAGTGAACTGAACGGCTAACTGAAACGTCCCGTAGTCGTCGACGTCCACGTCGCCGTCGTCGTCACAATCAAAGGCGGCGCAGGCGCCGGCCACCGGTACGTTGGGGCCGTACATGCAGGCCGGAAAAGCCGCGTAGTCAGCCAGGTCCACCGACCCGCTGCCGTCGTAGTCCCCGCCGGGGTGATCGGTCACCGCGAGCGCCTCACTTGCCATAGGTACCGGCGGCGATTTGCCGGTAGCCACCCACTGATTGTACAACACCTGGCCGGCGTCATTGGTCACGTTCTCATCCCGCAGGAAGGTGATGTACTCCTTGCTGGACGCCTGGTAGAACAGCGTAACACTAGCCGTGGTCACCCCGGGCGGGATGAAGAACTGCGAATCGTCCCAGTACTGCTGGTCGGCGTAGTCTGCCCCGACCGGGGCGGCCCCCGCGGCGGCGAATCCAGCCTGGGTGAAGCCGCGCGGCGGGATACGGTTGTCCTTGTAGAGCACGTTGTTCAGGGCAAAGTGGAAGCCCACACCCTCCGGCACACCGGTTGCGGCTGCTATGTCCTCGTCCACGCCCAGGTGTGCCTCGTAGATCTTGGTATTCAGGGTCAGATCCGCCGAACCAGCATCGTAATGCCCATACTCGGCCACCGGCAGGCCTTCCTCGGTTAAGAGTTGCACGTTGACCCAGATGCGCCGTCCCTCGGGATAACCGGTAGGCAGCTTGTGGCCCGTCTCGTTGATCACCCGAACGTTCAGGTAGCAGCCGGTCTGTGAGAGCTCGACGGTGGCCGCCCGTTGCAGCATGGAGATCGAGCGGGCGATGCCCGCCTCTATGGCATCCGGGTCGATTACCCCGAACTCGTCCAGATTCAGGATGGCCTGCAGAACCCAGGTGGCGGCACCGCTCATTTCGTGGGACGGCAGGTCGTCGCGGATGCTGCCGAAACTACAGCCGCGTGCCGTTGTGTCGGGCATGTGGCAGTCCTGGCAGGTGCTGACCAACGCCTTGTTGCCGCCGAACCGGCCGCCCATGTCCACGCCACCATCGGCGAAGGCGCTGTTGGCCCATTCGCTGTACGTGCGCTCCACGGGGAACATGTCGTGCTTGTCCGAGGTGGGATGGGCGGCGTCCAGGGTGTCCAGCGCGTAAGTGCCGTCCTCCTGTTTCGTATAGACGGGATTGCTCACGTCGTGACACGTTGCGCAGAACTCGGACGTCGAGTGAAACGGTGATTCCAGGGTCTCGACCGGGTGAGGATTGAAGCCCAGATCGCCCACCACGTCGAACGGTCCGCGACGCCGGTCCTGCGGATCCAGCACATAAGATCCGTTGCCCGGGCTCGAAGGCAGCAGGCCGTTACTGCTCAGGTCCGCCAGAATCTGTTGATCCGCCGCCGGGGAGACACCCGGTTTGTAATCCGGATCGACCATTCGGTGACAGAAGTTACAGCTTATGCCGTCGCGGTCGGCCTCGGTTATGCGCGAGCCGTCCGTCGGCGTCGATCGCCCGCCAATCCAGCCCATCGGGATGTGACAGCGAATGCACAGATCGCCGGCATCGGCGGCGTCCTGATTGGCCACCGCCGTCGCGGCCCAGAACAGCGGGTCGCGGGCCGCGTGGGCCATCAGACTACCTTCCCAGGGCGTGAAGATGGCAATCTCAGGATCGCCGGGTTGGTGACACCCTGCACACTCGTCCGAGGTCAGCAGAGTGTCGAATATCTCGCCCTCCTCCACCGGCTGAGTCCCCGGTACGAAGAAGTCCTCCAGGGTAGTGGGCACCTGCGTGGCCCGGACCACTCCCATGCCGGCCACTCCAGCCGCACCAGCCAACACCGCCACAATCCACAACGATCTGACAACCCTGCTGTCGAACCTGGCCATTCCTGTAGCTCCGCCCGTAGATCCCGATCACGGCCACATTGCCAATCTGACCATCGTTTATGGTGAACATCAGAGGTGAGTACGATCCGGTCGGCCGTTACCCCTCCAGTTCCCTCAGAAGTGATGATAGACAGCGCTCCACCCAAGTTCCACGCCCGGCGAAGGCCGACGCGTCCATCGCCGGCTAGACCCACGTAGAGGCTTGCCATTCGATGTAGGCAGCGTACCCGCCGGCGAGGTTGACCACGCCTTTCCGCCCGAGGTTCATCAGGATGCGGCAGGCGTTGTAGCTGTTCTGGCCGACCTGGCAGTGCACCAGGGTGTGCCTGTCTGCCGGGATTTCGTCGAGGCGCCGGCGCAGTTGGGCGAGCGGTATGTTCACCGCCCCCTCGACACAGCCAGCGGCGTGCATCTGCCCGGGGCGGACATCGAGGATGAAGTAGCCCTCTTCGCGCAGACGGTCGACATCCTGGGGGTCGCAGTGACTTACCAGGCCGCTATCCTGGTTGCCGGCCACAAAGGCGGCGATATGGATCGGATCCTTGGCCGCTCCGTACTGCGGGGCGTAGGCCAGATCAAGGTCCGCCAGGTCGTCCACGGTGCCGCCAAAGTGTATGACGCTGGCGATGACGTCGATGCGGCGGGCCACGCCCTGGCCGCCGACAGCCTGAGCGCCAAGCACCTTCCTAGACCCGGGCTGGTAAACCAGCTTGAGCTTCATGGCCTGAGCACCGGGATAGTACCCCACGTGATGCCCTCGCCGAATCACCACGTGATCATGCTCGATTCCGGCCCTGGCGGCATCCTTTTCGCTCAGACCGGTTGAGGCCACCGTCATTCCGAACACGCCTACCACCGCGGTGCTGGCCACCTTCGCCGCGGGGGGCCCCTGGCCTGTGACCGCGATCTGGCCTGCCAGACGCCCGTGCTTGTTGGCCGGCCCCGCCAGCGGCACCATAACCGGTCTGCCCGTCACGGCGTCAATCACTTCGACAACGTCACCGGCCGCCAGAATCGCAGGGTCGGAAGTCTCCAGCCGCTGGTTGACCTTTATGCCGCCGCGGTCGCCGACTTCCAGGCCTGCGTCAACCGCCAGCTTCGAGTTGGGGCGCACGCCGATGGCCATCAGAACCAGGTCGGCGTCGATCCGAGTTCCGTCGCTCAGCACGGCGGCCCGCACCAGATCACCGTCCGCCTCGAGCGAGGCCAGGCCCGAGCCCAGATGCAGC
>JANQGB010000457.1 GCA_028277545.1 Phycisphaerae bacterium
CTCATAGCCGTGCCACCACCAGGTAGAGGAAGCGCCTATGGGGTCCATGATCCGCTCCTTCAGAATCGAGGGCAGCGGCCGCCTCCAGACCTGCAGCAGGGAGTAAGCCAGCACGTTGACGCGCACGTCGTTGTACTTGAAGCTGGTGCCCGGCTCCTTAAGCTCTCTTTGTGCCCACTCCTGCGGCGTGCCACCTCTCGGCGGGCGATCCGCCCAGTCGGGTTTGTCCCAGAGCGTACCGGACCAGTCAGAGGTCTGGTTCAGAAGATGATGCCAAGTGATCTTGGAGTTGTGTTCCGAGGCGAATGTGCCATCCCCTACATACTTGCTTGCCTTGTCATGAACATCACGTATTAGCCCGGCATCTAGCGCAAGCCCGGCGATGGTCGAGAGGTAGCTCTTGGTGACACTGAAGGTCATATCCACGCGCTCAGTGTCGCCCCACTCCGCTACGATGTAGCCGCTCTTGATCACCATTCCGGCAGGCCCACCCCGGTCCTTCGTCGGACCGACGATGGTATTGTCGGGCTCGAATGACTGAGAGATCGCGAATCGCAGGTCTCTGGAGCCGCTGAATTCACTGGCCAAGGCAAAATCGACCGCTTTCTGCAGAGACTCGCCGTTGATCCCTACGTCTTCGGGGCGGCGCGAGTCCCAGTCACCCGACCGGCCGGGGTAGTAAATGCTGTTTGACTGGGCGTGCAGCGCCCCCGGAGCCGAGAGCACGCCGGAAACGGACAGGCATAAGGCTGTGAGAAACTTCAGACAAGAAGATACATGCGTGAACCTGGGTAAGCTCAGTGCGCGCGACATGCCTCAATCCTCCAATTCTGATAATTGGATTCCGCCTATCACCTGCCGGCAGCACATCCGCCTGCCACACTATTCGACGAGCGCTAGAGGATATTGTTAGACCTGAGTGGTTGATTGAATTGTTGCCGGCCTACGCCAGGAAGGTGGGCCCGTCGGGCCGTTCTCTGGGCGGTGATCCAGCCCACCGCTACGGGCGCCGCAGGAAATGAGCCGTAAAGCTGTTGTCTGAAAGTTGTTAGGTCGACTCTCGGCGACCGGCAGCCCTGGACGGCCCGCAGAGTGCGGCCTTTCCGCCGTCAAGCACCTTGGCTGCTCCGTACCCTCTGGAGTACCTGCCCGACCGGCACTGCGTACGGCGGACAGGGCGCAAGGCTTTGGGGCCGGCAGATCGGTGCCCGTGCGCCTTGATGAGCACCGCACCCCTCGGGCGCGCGAGCCCAGCCGTCGCCTCGGCTAAGTGCGGAGAGTGAGTTTCGTACGGCCCGAGGTGAAGAACGGGGGCAAATTCGTTCGAGAAGGAGGGGCCACAAGTGTGCGGGAGCTGATGTGGATCATGACATCATCTGGACGTCGTAGCCTATCGCACAGCTTCGGAAGACTGCATAGTGCAGCGCACGAGCACTCGTATGGGCTCGTTGATCTTTCGTTTGCGGGCGAAGTTCTTCAGTCGCTGGCACACTGAGGAAGTCACGTCCTGCCCCTTCCCAACCAGCATGACGCCATCCTGAGTCCTTACGTCATCCGCCAGCGTCATGGAAGTGGTAAGACCATCCAGTGTGACTTCTCGGACCTCAAGCACCTCCTCAAGGCCCGTAATTGCTTCGAGTGCTTTAAGAACATCAGGATCGTACCAGCCCGATCGCTGGCGTAACTCGATAGTCACGTCCGTGTCTGTCAGGCCGCTCCATTTCAAGGAGCTATTGTCCAGCGCCACCTTGAGCACGCGGGCTCCGAGCGGTATTTGCGGGCCGACGGCGGAGTCCCCCGCCGTATCTGTTCCATCAAAACGCTCTTGCTGATGGGCGATGATCTCCGCAACGCCCCCCAATCTCGGAATATTGGCAACCAGGTCCCGACCTATCGCCGGGTGCGACTCGAACATCTCGGATTCCACAGCCGTGAGCTTCTGGCGGTGGTAGATCTTGTCGAGTGTCTCCGGCGGTATCGTGACACACCCAATCTGGGACAACATGGCTGCGACCTCGACCTCCCAGGCCTTCTCGACGTTCAGTTCCTTGCAGAGTTGACCGACCAGGCGGCGACTGCTCGAGGCATGGCTGAACGCGGTGGGGTTGGTGAGTGAGAGCACGTCGTTCAGAACCTTGATGCTGCCCCGGAGCGTCTTGCCAAGCAGCTCCTTTTCGGCGGTAACAAGCCGGTACTGTTCTATCCCGGCGGTCAGCGCCTTGGCCAGCTTCTCCGGGGGGCAAGGCTTGGTGAGGAACCGGAAGATGTTGCCCTCGTTGACGGCCTCCATGGCGGTCTGCTGGTCCGAGTTGCCGGTGAGCATGATCCGGACACTCTCCGGCGCCTGTTTCTTGACGGTCGCGAGAAGCTGGACGCCGTCCATCCCCGGCATTCGCATGTCTGACACGATCACAGCGTAGGGATTCTGTGCATCGAGCATGCCCAGGGCCTGTTCGCCGCCGAGTGCGGTCGAGATTTGAAACTGCCTTCGGAGCCCTCGCTTGTAGGCGTCCAGGATGTTGGCGTCGTCATCGACGCATAGAATCCTCTCGCTCATGTACCTACACCTTCGCCGAGGAGTGTCTCGCAGGACGCCCGCCAACCAGGGACTCGATCGGACAGGCCAAGTCTGGTCAAGTACTCGTGGTCGAGTTCTTCGTCTTGCCCTTCGCCCGCGTGCTCACGCGCCAGGACGTTAGCCACGTGAACGGCCGTCAGCACCGAGAAGGAGTCGCCCAGGGACTCCCGGGGGCAGTGGTGGAAGGCGGTAGCCTCCACGATGGGTTCGGGAAGTCCCCAGAGCCCCAGGAGGTAGGCGCCCACCTGGGCATGCGATGCCCCCAGTTCGGTACATTCCGCCTCGCAGAGCGGCACACCGCTTCCGTGCATGCCCGCCAGGGCCCGCCTGTATTGGTGTGGCAGGTTTTGAGCAAGGACCAGCTTGCCAATGTCGTGAAGGAGCCCGGCCATCAGCGAAGCGTCCGCCATTCGTCCGTCGGCGCTCTCGGTCATCGCGATGTTCTTGGCCAGGGCCGCCGTGTCAGCACTGTGCTTCTGCACCGAATCAGGCTCGAGGCCCTCGACCGCGGTGTCCTTGAATTGCGAGAAGACTGAGATGCCGAGAACAAGCGCCTTGATGGTGTCAGTACCAAGCAGACTGGCCGCTTGGGCGGAACTGGAAACCTGGCGCGGCAGTCCAAAGAACGCAGAGTTAACCAGTTGCAGAACCTTGGCGGTCATGCCCGGGTCTTGCGATATGATCTCGCCCACTCGCTTGATCGACGCGTCCGGGTATTCGAGTTCTTCCATCAGCTCCGTGTACAGCGTGGGCAGACTGGGGACCGACTTTACACGCGACAAAGTCTGCTTGAGCGCTTCGTCCGCCAGGAGGTCTCGCAGAGCCAGGGCCTGATTCACTGTCTGCTTCAGTTTCTCCGGATCGCACGGCTTGGCCAGGAACTGGTGTGCCGCTCCCACGGACTTCAAGGTCGCCTCCTTGGACGACTGCCCCGAGAGAACGATACGTACGACCTGCGGATAGCGCTGCGTGACTTCCGTCAGCAAGGCTGCCCCATCCATGCCGGGCATGCGCATGTCGGAGACTACAACGTTGAACGTTCGCTCGGCCAGGGCGGCAAGGGCTTCCTGCCCGCTCCGCGCGAACACCATATCCCACTGGTGCCGCATCGGCCGGAGCATTCGCCGGAGGCCTTCCAGTACGCTCGGTTCGTCGTCGACAAACAGAATGCTCTTCACGTGGCTATACCCGCGCTGCCAGACCAGCAAGACTCACCGACAAGCAATGGCTCAACTGCTTCTCGCCAGGCGTCGGCTCGGTGGGCCAGGCCGATCCGATCCAGATGTTCCATGTTCAGCTCGATACTGGAGCCGCGCCCTTTCTCGCCCGGCCACCGGTTGGCGAACACGTTCGCGGCGTGGACGGCGGTTACGGGGGCGAAAGCGACCGCTGCTGGTGAGTTCGGAGAATGGTGGTATGCGACCGCCGCCACCACCGGGTCCGGGAGTCTCCACATCGCCAGCAGGTAGGCGCCGACTTCCGCGTGTGAGACGCCGAAAATCGCACGTTCGTCTTGCACGTCTTCGATGCCCCGCTCGCTCGCGCGGCTCAGGACATCCGTGTACCGCTCGGGGAACGCCTGGCTGAGAACGAGCTTGCCGACGTCGTGCAGGAGCCCGCCGGTGAACGCTTCGTCGGTATCAAGGCGAGCCACGCCCTCCGTGAGGGCTATACGCTTTGCCGCCGCCGCCGTACGGAAGGAATGCTCCCAGATCGCCTCATGATCCAGGCAGGCGCCAGCGCTGTTACTGAATTGCGAGAAGACGCCGACCCCCAGCACGAGAGCCTTGATGGTATCGACCCCCAGCAGGGCGACTGCCTGCGGGGGGCTCGAGATGCGCCGCGGCAGGCCGAAGTATGCCGAGTTGACAAGCTGCAGCACCTTGGCTGTCATGGCCGGGTCTTTCGCCACGATGTCTCCGACTCTGTTGATGGTCGTCTTCTCGCTCCTCAATTCGGTAATGAGCTCCGCATATAGACTTGGCAGGCTGGGCAGCGAGTCTATACGGGCCAGTAACTGCCCTAGGGTCTGATCCAGCAGCGTCTCCCGCAACTTTAGCGCCTGAACAACCACCCTCTCCAGGGTCTCTCTGTCACACGGCTTGGTCAGATACTGATGCGCCAGCCCGACCGACCTGATGGTGGTGTCCTTGGACGAGTGCCCGGAAAGGACGATCCGGACGATTTGCGGGTACTCCCGCATGACTTCAGCCAGGAGCGCCACGCCGTCCATGCCCGGCATCCTCATGTCCGTAACCAGGACATCGAAGGGCTGTTCGGCAAGCGCCGCAACAGCCTCCTGGCCGCTGGCAACGAACGTCATCTTCCACTGATGACGGTAGGGGCGCAGCATCCGCCGCAGCCCCTGCAGTACGCTGTCTTCGTCGTCCACGAATAAGATACTTGTCACGGCTGGCTCCCTATTCCAACGGGACAACACGCGTCATCCGCTAACTCGGCTCGAATCGACGCGAACTCGTCGGCTACGCCTTCAAAAGCGGTGTACACCTCCGGGTCAAACTGCCTCCCGGATTCGCTCGCGATGATGTCGAATGACTCGGCTTCAGTCTGGGCTCGCTTATATGGTCGCTCGGATCGCAGGGCGTCGTACACGTCGGCGACGGCCACTATCCGCGACTCCAGCGGAATCTGCTCTCGCTCCAATCCGGCCGGGTAGCCGGTACCGTCCCAGCGCTCGTGGTGGGTCAGGGCCACGGAGGCGGCCATGGCCAGCATCGGGTTGCGGCTTCGCGCAAACGGCGCCGCCGATTCGCCAAGCGAAGCCGGCCGCGTACTGCGGGGGCGGGGGTCGTTCTGTAGGATAGCTCCCCCGATCTGACAATGTCGCTTCATGACCTCCCACTCCGGGTCGGAGAGCACATCGCGCTTCAAGAGAATACTGTCAGGGATTCCGATCTTGCCGATGTCATGTAGAGGGCTGGCCAGGAAGAGCGTCTCGGCAAAGTCCGGTTCCATTCCCATCGCCCGGGCGAGAGTCCGGCAGTAATAACCGACCCTGACCACGTGGTTCCCAGTCTCTTCGTCACGATACTCGGCGGCCTTGCCCAAGCGCCAGATGATATCCAACCGAGAGGCCGCGAGTTCCGCAGTTCGTTCATTGACTCTTTGTTCGAGAATCTCGTTGTGCGATTTCAGTTCATCGTGACAGGACTTGAGGCGCAGCACACTTCGGATGCGCGCCACCAGGTCTTGTGGATCGACCGGCTTGTTCAACAGGTCAGTGGCCCCCATGTCCAGTGCCTGACGCTTGATGCTGCTTTCTACACGACCAGACAGTATGATTACCGGAATATCCTGCGTCCGGGCGTCCCTTCGCATCTCCGCCAGCAGCGCGAAGCCGCCCTTGACCGGCATGTTCACGTCGGACACCACGGCATCGAAACCGGTCTCGCGCATTGCGCTCAGCGCCTCATCCGCCCCACCGACGAAGCTCATTTGCCAGCGCCCTCGCTCATCGCGCAGCATGCGCCGCAGGCCGTCCAGCACACTGGGCTCGTCATCAACGAAGAGAATGCGCTTCTTCATGGCGCTCAACTCCCGCCTGCCCATCAGGCTCCGCGTCGATAGGAAGTCGTATGACGAATGTCGTTCCCTTGCCCACCTCGCTGTTGACGCTGAGTTCACCGCCGTGCCTGGCGACCACGGTATTGTGGGCCATGGCCAGACCCTGGCCGGTTCCCTTGCCCACCTCCTTGGTGGTGAAGAAGGGGTCGAAGATTCTCGACTGCACTTCCTGGGGGATGCCGCTTCCCGTGTCGCTCACGCGTATTTCTGCCCAGTTTCCGTCCTGCCGCGTCGAGATGGAGATGGTCCCCTTGTCACCGCCGTTCTCCCCTACAACCTCGGTGATGGCATGAGCGGAATTGACAATCATGTTCAGGATGACCTG
>JANQGB010000498.1 GCA_028277545.1 Phycisphaerae bacterium
GACGAATCCACGACAACCCGCATGAGCACGCTCACATCACGCGAGCCGCTGCGAGGTCGAATGCATCCCACCTGATAGCGGCTCATCCGCGGATCATCGGCCATCAACAGCAGCGGCTCGGTCTGCGCCTGGGCGATCAACAGCCGTTCGAACGGATCGCGGTGATGGCTCGGCAGTTGCCGCACCGCAGCGGCATGAATGCCGGTAATGGGCAATTCCCGAAAGCCCGTGAGCAGGGCGGCCCAGCGTGCGGCGTCAGGCTCGACATCGAAATCCTGCCGTCCGAGTGCGCGCTTGATTGCGATCTCCTGAATGTTGACGGCGCTGAAGAAGACAGAATGCACGGGTGATTCCAGGACGTCCCGACACGCCACATCGAGACGCTCCGGCGCGAGCAGAGACCAGAGCAAGATATGCGTGTCCAACAAAGATCTGCATAAACCTAGACTGGGGTCTCCACTTAACCGGAGTTCCTCCACGGGCGGTTTGCGGGAGGGCGATCAAGACTCGGCGGGTGCCCGCTTGCCCGCGGGGACGTGGGCGGTACTGCGCGGGATCGCTGGGCAGCAACGAGGTCCTTGTAGCGCACCGGTTCGTGAGCGACGGCGAGTTCGAGCACTCGGTAGAACACCATCGCGCGGCTGCGAGAACGTCGGCGGTTGAAGCGGAACACGAACTCGTTCAGGTAGCTGGCCAGGTGCGCGCTGTCCACTGAGCCCTGGTGGGTACCCAACAGCCACCGTTTGGCCAGCGATGCGACCCGATGCACTCCGGGCAGTAGCTCTCCAGGGTCCTCTCCGCGAGCCCGGGCAGCCCGCTGGCTGCACGGACGGTGGATGTAGCCGAGTTTATCCAGCCCGCAGTAGCCTTGCCAACCGTCGGTGATTACCTTCGCTCCCGGCTCGACGAAGTCTGTCACGAAGGGGTGCAGCGATGTCGCCGATGCATCAGCCAGCGGCCGCATCCGGCACCGACCGAACCCTTTCGGTTCCAGGACTTCCACGGCGATGCCGGTCAGGATTTTCTTGCCACGGGCGCGCCCGCCAGGTAGTCCCGCCTCCTGCCCACCGATGTAGGTCTCGTTCCACCTCCACCACTCCGGTCAACCGATCCCGACCCGGTCGCACCAGCACCGACCGCAGCCGATGCAGCATGGCCCACGCCGTCTGATAGGAGCCAATATCCAGCGTACGTTTCAGACTCAGCGCCGACATCCCGTCTTTGCCTGTGGCGAATAGCCAGCAGGCGTTGAACCATACCGTCAAAGGCGTGCGTGTCGTGTCCCGCGCAGAATGGGCCTCATGTCTCATGCTGAATGAGACCAGTGATTCATTCCTCACCGGCTCAGTAGCTCACGGGCTCAGGGCGCAGGTCTCACGACTCATTGCTCACCCGTTCAGGATGCTTTTTATCTTCTTTCCTCACGCATGCAGGGATGGAGGTGGGCTCGAGAAGGGACGGGCGCTAAGATCGGGGGGAGAGTTGTGCAGAGGCGGAAGCCGCCGCCTCTGCACGGCGCCGACACGGAGCAAGCCCATGCCGATCACCATCAACATCCCCTATCGTACCTACGAGGCGCAGCTTCGGGAAGGGTCTCTGCAACTGGGGGAGCATCCTTGTCCCCGATGATGGGTGTCGCGCAGCGAGCCTCGGCGAGCCGCTGGTACTGAGCACCTCGATCGTCTCGCGTGGAGTGATCCTGCTGGAACGCGACGCATTCGGGGAGCTTGTCAGCGTCGACCTGCAGGCGGC
>JANQGB010000528.1 GCA_028277545.1 Phycisphaerae bacterium
TGACCCTTTTTGTCGCCATACCCTTTGGATACTTGCTCGGTATGATTCTCCGTCTTGGCAAGGCCGACGTGCCCGACAACTTATCCGCTTGGTGGCTCCGCCTCCGAAAAAAGAACAGGAATGGCTGGTCATCCGACCGTTTCCCGTATATTGGCTGGCTCGGAACCGTGTGCCGCAAGCGGCTCCCTCCCGTTGCTCACGAGTTCTACAAGGTGGTTTGGGAAGGGCGGGGGCGGGACGGAAAGGCGAATAAGCAGTTCTTCAACTTCTGCAAGGTGGTGGTCTGTTCAGCTGATTCGAATACGGCGTCGGAGGTGAACATGGCGGAGGCCCAAAGTAGGTACATTGCCGAGACCTTCTACGGACTTGTGGTCTCCAGTGGTCTCGCATCTGTGTCGCTGGTCTTCGACCTGAGCGGACCAAAAACCGCATACGCCTACCTGATCTTGGCCCTACTATTGTACGCGGTTGCGATTTGGGAGGTGCTCAGGAGCTATCGGCAACTACGAATCAAGGAGGTTGAAGTTGTTTTCGCTGCAACATTTAGGCACCGCAAGCTCTTCCTTGAGCGTCTCTCGCCCGAGACGGATAACGGACAGGTGATCCGGAAAGACGCGACCTGATCAGTCAACTAAATTTGCCCCATTACCCTCGCCTGCATCTCTCGACCCCAAAGGAGCCCAAAACGGGAGCCCAAAACGGGTCAGGCTACTTTTAGGCTTCGAGCCTCAAAAAGTAGCCCCTTTACTTGTTCCTTCACATGTTTCTGGCAGGAACGGCTCGTCGTTTTGCTGATTCCCCATCCCTTGCTGCGCAAGGAATGGGTCACCCGAGCGACGGCATCATACTCCACAGATTTCTCAGATTCCGCAGGTTTTTTCAAGTCATTAAGCGTCAGGCAGTTGCTTAATCTGCGGCCATCTGCGCAATCTGCGGACAGGTTTCTTCTGTGTCGGCGGACTTCGCGTGATCAGAGCTCGCGGAGACGCCGTGAGTTGCCACGGCAGAGCGATTTGCGGAATCCTCCGAATCACGCTCAGGCCGGCACTTCTCCTTCTCGCAGACCCCAAGCGATCCGTCACTGCCTGCCCGCCTCATCGGGCACGACCTCGTAGCTCACCCCGTCGAGCACAAAGACCACCTGCGATCCTTGCGCCAGGAAGCGGGCCGCCCGGCGATCGCTGCGGGCCAGGGCGAAGTACTCCTCGCTGAAGGCCTTGATCTTGCGGGTGGCCGTGCCCTCCTTGTACTCCCCGTCGATCCAGCGTCCCTTCTCGTAGTAGAACGTGCGGCTGGCCACCTGCCGGACAGCCTCGCCCGGCCGCCCGTCGCGGCGTTCCTCGGCCAGTTCGTCATTCAGTGCCATCGGGCCGATCGACTGATCGACCGCCTGCCCCAGCGCGTTGGCCTCTACCGAGTCCTGCACCGCCGGCAAGCCGGTCGGCGCCCTACGCCGCTCGCGGAAAACGCCGCCCAGCGACAGTCGGCCGCGACCCCCGCCTCGGCGGGCTTGCCGCTCCAGCATCCGATCCAGCACGTGCCGCTGGCCGCCGGCCTGTGTCACCAACTGCTGCTGCTCATGAACCAGGTAGGCCGTGTACGGCGTGATGATCCCGTGACGGATGGCCAGTTGCACGATGGTGTCCACCAGTTCCTTGTTCTCGCCGTGCAGCCTGATCTCGTCCAGCAGGTAGCCAACCTTGCGCAGGGCCCACAGCCGCGGCAGGAACTGATGCTGCGTGTCCGCCCGGGCCAGGTTGACCTCGTACACGTGTCGCTCGCGTGTCCCGCGGCGATCACCCTGCAGCTCGATCGACACCGGCCCCGCCCCGGAGTACCGCCCGACTACGACCACCTCCCCACCGGCGAAGAGATCGGGCAGCGCCCGCGGAAACAGCTCGTAGGCACCCAGGCCCTGCCAGCTAAGCGCCAGGTTGGCCAGCACCGGGTTGGCCACCTTGCGATAGAAGCCGGACAGCTTGATCTCGATATCCTCGCGCGAGCCGATGTACTCGCGGGCCCCGTGGTTCTCCTTGGCCAGCCTATCCAGCAGGTGTGTGTTCACGTCGTCGCCCACACCAAAGACAAACAGCCGCACGGCATGGGCGTTCGCCCCTTTGACGTTGCTCAGGATTTTCTCCAACTGCGTTTCACCCACCGTAGGCTGACCATCGGTCAGAAAGACGATCAGGTACGGCCGGTCGCTCTGCTGGTGCGCGCGGGGCTTCAGGGCGTCGAGCAACGCTTCGTTGATGTTCGTACCGCCTTCGGCCCGCAACTGCTCGACGAACCCCCTGGCCCGCTCCACGTTCCCACCCGACGCGGCCTGCAGCCCGCCGGCAAACACCCGCGACTCGTGTGAGAAAGCGGCCAGAAAGAAGCGGTCCTGCGGGTTCAGGCTCGACAGGCAGTAGTTCAGCGACTTCTGGGCCTGCTTGATCTTGTCGCCGGCCATGCTGCCCGAGGTGTCCACCACGAAGGCGATGTCCTTGGGCACTACGTCGGCCGCATCCAGCGCCACCCTCGGCGCAATGCGGGCCAGGAAGTAGCCGTCACCCGTATTCGCGCGGTAGGCCAGCAGCGCCAGCCCGAAATCCTCATCGCTCAGCGTGTAGTACAGCACCAGGTCCTGGTTCGGCTTGACGTTGCGGGCTTCATAGCTGGCCGACGCCTTTCGATCCGAATGCCGCACCACGCTCATCGAGTGAGTCGGGCAGAACACGCTCTTGATCGGCGTCTTCGACTCCACGTTGACCAGCACGCTCACCTGGTCCAGCGGCGTGGAGCTGAACTTCTCGGTGTTGAGCGGATAGCGGTAGCGCACCATCCCGCTTTCGATGCCGAGAACCTGCGAATAGTCCAGCTTGACCCGCACCTCGCCCGAGGCCGGGATGGGGAAGATGCGGGCCTTGTACATCCGCGTGCCCACGTACTCCAGCAGCGCCGGGTCGCGCATCTTGGCCACAATCGACTCGTAGATGCCGCGGGCCTTGTCGCGGTCCAGCACCTCCCCCTGGATCTCCTTGCCGTCGACGAACATGCTGAACTTCGTAAGGGCGATGTCGTCGTCCAGCGGGAAGATGTACGTTCCCTCCACCTGCCGGGCGTTGGGGTTGTAGAAGGTCTGATCGATGCGCGTTACCGCCACCCCGTCGGTGATGTCGCAGGTCACCTGGTGATTGCGGACACTAAGCGGCACCAGCCGCACCGGCGGGCGGGGCGGGCGCGGCGGTACAACTTGAGGCATCGGTGTCGGCCGGTCGATGACGATAAACCCGTCGGCGATAACCTCGCCGGCGCCACCGACCAGTGCGGTCGCTCCCCACACCAGCAACACAACCATCCGTCTGTTCATGGTCAGCCTCCTGTACCAGCCAGCGCCACATCCCACCCGCAGCGCTCAACCAATTGAACACTCTCTCAGCAGTACAGCGCATGGTTCTCCGTACCGCAGGCTTCCAGCCTGCAGAATAGCGCTACCGATGCAGGCAGGATGCCCGCGGCACGAAGGCGTGACGACGTTGCGCTGTATTCTTAGACACACCGCGGCCAGAAAGGTTCCAAAGTCGCGGCGCCACCGGAGAATTGCTGACAACCGGCAACATTACCGCCCTGAAGGCATGTTCTTCTAACTTCTCACTTCTCACTTCTCACTTCTCACTTCTAACTTCTAACTTCGTCTGCCGACAACCGGCAACCCGACCGCCCGTCGGCAGAGCCGTACCGAGATGATGTTCGCACAGTTGTTGAGCCCGCGGCCTGGCTGCGGAGGGCAGCAGTTACCAGTCGCCGCTGAAGACTTCCACGGCCGGGCCGGTCATCCAGACGTGATCATTGTCGTCCCAGTCCAGTTCGAGCTCACCGCCCGGCAGCACGGCCGTGATGCGCCGCCCCGACCGGCCAGTCACCGCGCCCGCCACGCAAACGGCGGAAGCGCCCGTCCCGCACGCCTGGGTGACCCCGCTGCCGCGCTCCCAGGTCTTCATCAGCACCCGGTCCGCCGCGACGGCGGACGCGAAGTGAGCGTTGATGCGGTCCGGGAAGATGGCCGCGTTCTCGAACAGCGGCCCGACTGCGTGAAGGTCCACCGATGCCAGATCATCGACGAAGGCCACCACGTGGGGGCTCCCCACGCAGACGCACGTAGCCTGGTACGTCCGCCCGGCGATCACCAACGGGTGATCCACCAGCCGTTCCACGTCCAGGGTGCAGGGAATGTCGGCGGGCTCCAGCGAGGGGCGTCCCATATCGACGCGCACCGCCGCCACCGACCCGTTCTCCACCGTGAGGCTAGCCTCCAGCACGCCCGAGTCAGTCTCGATCCTCATGGGGTTGGCGGACGCCCGCTGCCGCTCGTAGGCGAATTTCGCTAGGCAGCGGATGCCGTTGCCGCACATCCGAGCCCTGGAGCCGTCGGCGTTGTAGACCTCCATGCGGACATCAGCCGCCTCTGACGGCAGGAGCAGGATCAGGCCGTCGCTGCCCACGCCGCGATGCCGGTCAGATGTAGCGCGGGCTACACTTGGGGGGTCTTCCACGGACTCAGCGAAGCAGTCCACGTACAGGTAATCGTTGCCCAGACCGTGCAGTTTCGTGAATCTCATAGCGTCGCATTGTAGCCGCCCGGTTCGCCGGACCGCAAAGGTCCGGGCCAGCAGCGGAGTTATCGAGTTGCGGCAATGCAAAACCATCCCGATGACCGATAATAATCTGTCTGGCAGCACCGATGGCGCGGTTCTGCTGCCGGACGACGTGCCTGGCCCTGTTAGACCTGGTAACGATCCTGCATCTGCCCGGCGGCGGCTGGGCCAACTGGCACGGCCAACGATTGACTCGGATTCGCCCGTTCGCTATAAGTGAATCGCGGTCCTGGGCATGCGGTCAGCAGTAGGGACTAGAGTCGTAAGCTAAATGATAGTAGATTGTTACACGCACGTGTGGGAGACCCCCAGTCAGGTGGGGCTGAGCGCGGTGGCGTTTGGCGACCTGGCCCCGGTGCCGACAGCGCTCCGCGGCCGGCACGGCTCACTGGACGCGGGCACCGCTCGCCACCTGGCCGCCAGCGAGCCGGTGGACAAGGCCTTCGTGCTGGGGTTCGAGAGCGCTTACCTGCAGGCCGAGATTCCTAACACGGTGGTGGCGTCGTACGTACGCCGGCACCCGGACAAGCTGGTGGGTTTCGCAGGCATCGACCCCGCCTCGCCTCGCGAAGCGGTCGACGCCCTGCGCAGGGCCCGGCAGGACCTGGGGTTGCGCGGCGTGTCCGTAGCACCGGCCGCCCAGGATGTTCACCCCAGCGCCAGCACAGCCTTCACGGTCTACCAGGTCGCAGCCGAACTTCAGATGCCGATCCTGTTCCACGCCGGTCCGTTTCTGGCGTCGCGATCAAAAATGGAGTACGCCCGCCCCGTTCTACTGGACGAAGTGGCCCGCGAGTTCCCGGAGTTGAAGATCATCGTCGCCCACCTGGGCTACCCCTGGGTGAGCGAGACGATGGTGCTCCTGGCCAAACACGACAACGTCTACTCAGACATCAGTTGGCTGCTTCACCAGCCATGGGATGCATACCAGGCGCTCTCGTCCGCCTGGCAGCTAGGCGTGATGGACAAACTGCTGTTCGGCAGCGGATTCCCATACACCTCTGCAGCGAACTGCATCGAGGCCCTCTACAGCCTCAATCACCTGGTGCAGGGCACCAACCTCCCTACGATTCCGCGGGAACAGCTCCGCAGCATAGTAGAGCGCGACTCGCTGGACCTGCTGGGCATACAATCGGCCAACAACAACGGGCGGCGCGATCGCATGGCGTCGCTGCTCGAGGATGAAGGGTGATACACCCCGGCGCCTGCGCCACGGCTACCGCCCACCTTGACACACCGCATACTTAAACCGACAATTTCCCGACCTGATGCCTCGCTGGTGGCGAACGAGTGGTCCCCAAGGCAGGAGACATAGATACATCCATAACTATGCTGCCAACAGCCGAGGATCCTGACAGCGGCACGCGTGCCGGTTTACACCCAAGACGGACTCCGCCCCGCCGCGCTCCGTCAGAAACAACCTGGAGGTACCGTTGATGGCTGCCCGAGCCCAACAACGAGGTGGTGTCAGTGCAATCCACGTTTGGCTGATCGTGTTCGTCGCCCTGTGGCTGGTCTCGACCGTGCTACTGGTCTGGCTGTACACCGATCAGGCTACGGTAACCAAGCAGGCGGACGACGCCCGAAGCAGTGCCTCGGCCGCCGCCAGCAAGGAGCGTAACGCCCGGCAGGAGCGTGACAGCCTGGCCGAACTCCTGACCGGAGCGGCGGACGACGAGGTCTCCACGATCGACGAGCAAGTCACGGATCTCTTCGACCGCATCGTGGAAGACGACTTGGTGCCCAGCGGCAGCGCCTACGAGGATCCCACCTCGGGCGTGGTGGGGGCTATGGGCACGCTGTACGAAAGTTACACCGGTCAACGCGACGCTCAGCAGGCCGCGGAACAGCGGGCGGACGAGTTGTCAGACGAGGTCGATCGCCTGACGGACGAGAAGATGGATCGGGAAGAGGCGTTCGCGGCCACCGAAGAGCAACTCACCGCCCAGATTCGCGAACTGGAGGCCGATCGATCCGCCTACCGCTCGCAGCGGGACGAGGAGATCGACCGCGTCGACGAGCGTATCGAGCAGACGCGGCAGCAAATGCAGAGCGACATCCAGAACCAGCGCAACGAGAACGCCCGTCTGACCCAGGAGCTCGATGACCTGAAGTCACGATACCGGGATCTGCAGGCCAAGCTGGGCCAGTTGCAGATCCGGCCGGAGGAGTTGCTGACCGCCCGCCAGGGAGACGGCCACATCCTGACGGCTAAGGCTGGCGAAGATGTCGTCTACATAGACCTGGGGCGGCGGGATCACCTGACCAGGGGCATGCAGTTCGCCGTCTATACCGGCGCCCAGGGCATTCCGGCCGATGGAAGTGCCAAAGCCCGAATCGAGGTGGCCCGCATCTTCGACGAGACCGCCGAGTGCGTGGTTCGCGAGATCTTCGGCAGGGCCATGATCCTCGAAGGGGACATCATCAACAACCCGGTCTACGACCGGACCCGTACGCTGAAATTCGTGGTCGATGGCAGGTTCGACCTGGACGGTGACGGCCTCAACGAAGCCGACGGCGTGGGCCGCATCGAAGCCCTGATCGGCGACTGGGGCGGCGAGGTGGTGGACACCGTCACCGCCCGCGTTGATTTCGTCGTCCTTGGCGACCCGCCACGCCGTCCGTCGGGCGACGTGGACGACCTGGATGACGAGGCGGAGGTCGAGGCCGTCCGCCGCCAGGCGTACGACGCCTACCGCAGCACGCTCCAGCAGGCAACCGTCCTCTCGGTGCCCGTGCTAACCCAGGAGCAGTTCGTCCACTTCCTGGGCTACGCCGGCGGGAGGGGCCTGAACTAACGTAGTGCGTCATAACTACTGAATCGTAACGAGCCGCGAACGTCAGTTCGCGCGGACGCTCGAACGTCGACGACGGAGCCCACACGCGTCGACCGATAATGCCGGTAACTCCGAGGCACGACAGTATCACTACAGCGTCACGGCAGGACGACAGCGTATCGCAGGCATCCAACGTGCATCTTTATCGCGGTAAGTACAGGCTGGCAGCCCGCGTTTCGACCATCCTCGCGCAGTAGTGCCAGCATAGCGCGGCGCAGAAGGGCCCCCCGAATTGGACCGGACCCGGACGTGTGCAGGATTCTGCAAATGCCGGCAGGGGCCGGCTCACGCTTGCGTCGCCCTCGTGTTTGTAGTAGACCCCGGGTCGGAAACGCCGACAGGTGAGCCAGATATGACTGAGCAAGATCCCAAGACGAAGTTCGTGGACCTTAAGGCCCGGATCATCGCTGTCCGGGACTCTCTTTGACCTTTCCGCCAAGACCGAGGTTCTGGAACAGCTCAACGCCAGGATGGGGGCTCCCGACTTCTGGGACAACGCCGAGACCGCCCGCCAGACTGTGGACCAGCTCAAGAAGCTCAAGGCCATCACCGAGCCGGTGAGCGACGCCCTGCGCCAGGCTGACGACTGTGAAGCGCTGATCGAGCTTCTGGACGAAGGCGACGAAGAGGAAGTGCGGACGGAGCTCGACGAGCACCTGCGAGTGTTTGAGGCGGCCGTCGACCGCGTGGAGCTGTTCACGCTACTCTCCGGCCCCGATGACGCCCGCGACGCCTACTTCAACATCCAGGCGGGCACGGGCGGTGCGGACGCCCAGGACTGGGCCACCATGCTCCTGCGGATGTACCTGCGCTACTTCGAGCGCAACGGGTTTCAAGCCGAACAACTGGCCATGAAGGAAGGCGAGGAGGCCGGCATCCAGTCGGTCAACCTGGTCGTTCGCGGGCCTTACGCCTACGGCTATCTCTCCTGCGAGATGGGCGTGCATCGACTGGTGCGGATCTCCCCCTTCAGCGCCCAGGGCAAGCGCGAGACCAGCTTCGCCGCGGTGCACGTGGAGCCGGAGGTGGACGACATCCAGATCGACATCGACTGGGACGTGGAGGTCCGCGAGGATACTTACCGGGCCAGCGGCGCCGGCGGCCAGCACGTCAACAAGACCTCGAGCGCCATTCGTCTGACACATGCCGCCACCAACACGGTAGTGCAGTGCCAGAACGAGCGCTCGCAGCACAAGAACCGCTCGCGGGCCCGCAAGATGTTGATGGCCCGACTCTATCAGATGGAGCAGGCCAAACGGGACGCGGCCCTGGCACAGGTTTGGGGCGAGAAGGGCCAGATCAGTTGGGGCAACGCCATCCGCAGCTACTTCCTCTACCCCGAGCAGCGGGTCAAGGACGCCCGCACCGGCGCGGTAAGCCACGACACCGACGCTATCCTGGACGGCGACATACAGGAATTCATCGACGCCCAACTCCGTCACCGCGTGGCCCGGGCCAACCGTTAAGTTGGGGCTTGCCAGTCGAGAAGTAGGGTGCCATTACTGGGCATCAAACATCCTGCTCGGCGCGAAGATATGCTACGGCGCCGGCCCCAGTGACGCGCCGCACTCCGCGCAGCGCAGTTGGCCGTCCTCTTCCTGGGCGATTACGTAGCGACCGCCGCAGTCCTCGGAGTGGCAGCGCATGGCGTGTCGAG
>JANQGB010000548.1 GCA_028277545.1 Phycisphaerae bacterium
GGCCGGCGGCCGCCCGGGCAGACAACGCCACGGCTGCGGAGAGGGCAATGAGATAGCGCATGGTTGGGTTCCTCGCCTCCGGAGGGCTGGGTAGTTTAACCTATTTCCGAGGAAAACCCAGCCTGTCGTGTAGGATCATCCTGATGAAACACCGTGCCGCCATGCTGATCCTGCTCGGGTTCTGGCTGTGCCTGGGCGCGGTACCGGCCGAGCCGCGGGCCGAGCGGATGAACATCCTCGTGCTCTACGCCGACGACTGGCGGCATGGCACGCTGGGCTGCGCAGGCCACCCGGTCGTCAAGACCCCGCGGCTCGATGCGCTCGCTAAGCAGGGCGTCCGTTTTACCCACAACTGTGTGACGACCTCGATCTGCGGCGTCAGCCGCGCCAGCCTCTACACCGGTCAGTGGATGTCGCGCCACGGCGGCCGCGGGTTTGCATTGTGGCAAACGCCCTGGGAGCAGACCTACCCCGGCCTGCTGCGCGCGAACGGCTACCACCTCGGCCACATCGGCAAGTGGCATAACCGTCCGTTCCCAAAAGACCGGTTCGACTTCGCGGCCGTCTACCACGGCCGACACTGGTACGAGGATGGTGAGTCGTCAGACGGGAAGATCCACGTCACGAAACGTAACGAGCGCGACGCGCTGCGATTCTTAAACGAACGGCCGAGTGACAAGCCGTTTGCGCTGACGGTCTGCTTCTTCGCG
This sequence comes from Phycisphaerae bacterium, assembly GCA_028277545.1. Lineage (GTDB taxonomy): Bacteria > Planctomycetota > Phycisphaerae > UBA1845 > UBA1845 > JANQGB01. The sequence goes on from JANQGB010000548.1 coordinate 711, forward strand.
ACCCACGCCGAGGACGGTCACAAGGACCAGTTCCTGCCTCAGCCCGAGTCGATGGGGCTCTACGAAGATATCGATATCCCCGTCCCGGCCAACGCAACGCAGGAAAGCTGGGAGAACCTGCCCGGCTTCTTTGATGAGGACAACGAGGGCCGCAACCGCTGGCGCTGGCGCTTCGACACGCCCGAGAAGTACCAGCGGATGATGAAGAACTACTACCGCCTGGCGACGGAGGTGGACACGGCTTGCGGGGTGATCCTCGATGAACTCGAGAAGCAGGGCGTGCTCGAGAACACGCTGGTCATTTTTACGACCGACAACGGCTACTACCACGGCGAGCACGGCCTGGCGGACAAGTGGTACCCGCACCAGGAGTCGATCCGTGTCCCGCTGATTATCCGGGACCCGCGGATGCTCGATGGTGCACGCGGCAGGACGAACAGTGCATTCACGCTCAGTGTGGACCTCGCGCCGACGATCCTCAGCGCAACGGGCATCGCCGTGCCCGAGGGCATGCAGGGCAGAAACATCGGCGATCTATACCTGAACACACCCGCCGCACGCCATTCGCCCCCCTGGCGGACCGAGTTCTTCTACGAGCACCCGACGCTGCGGGACAAAGGCTTCATCCCTGCCTCCGAGGCGCTGGTCCGCAAGGACTTCAAGTACATCTACTGGCCGGAGGACAATATCGAACAGCTCTTCGATCTGGTCAACGACCCGATGGAAGAGAACGACCTGGCCGACGACCCCAGGCACGTCGACAAGCTCGCCGAAATGCGCAGGCGGTTCAAGGAATTGAAAGGGGCGGCGGAGTAATACGAAATGCAAAGCGTGTACTCCTATACTTATAGCACCGGGCGGGAGCCCGGAGCATGGATAAACGGGCTTGGATCACACGGCATAGCGTTTTGCTGCCGCATGCTCCGGGCTCCCGCCCGGTGCTATGAAAGTTGAGATGTGTACCGTAACCCGAGGATGTGGATCAACCCCGCCGCCGGCGCACCGCGCCCAGCCCGGCGAGCGTTAGCAGCAGCCCGCTGCCCGGCT
>JANQGB010000677.1 GCA_028277545.1 Phycisphaerae bacterium
CATTGTCAGGATGGCGGCCAACGGGCGGTCAATGTTGCTCTTCATGTCGCGCAGGATCACGCCGACCCGCGTGCCGCGCTCAACCTGCAACTCCACGTAGCTTCGCGGCAGGCTCAGCAGACAGGCCTCCAGGAGCGAACAGAGAAACGACACCGCAACGGCGCCCAGGCCAAACAAGATCAGCAGCGTCATCGGTCGACCTCCATGTGTCCGTCGTCGTGAATATTCTACCGCAGCGGCGGCCTCGGCGGGTCCTTCCAGACCCGACTGTTCCGGCAAGAGAGTACCCGATCCAGCGGCGCCGGACACGTCGTCGCCTGGCCGTGATGGGCTTGAGCCGACTCTCCTTCACTTGCCGCCGGGGTAATACCGTATTTGCTACCTCGTGCCGCGTTTCCTGAGGCTGGCCAAGGGGCGGCCTCAGGACACAGGTGAGCGATTCCTGCGTTGCTCTCGCCGGGCTCTCCGTGATCTCCTTGTCCTCTGTGGCTAGAACACACGCCGGCGGTTTCGAAACAACGGCCCTTGCTGCCACAGAGAGCACCGAGGTCACAGAGAGAGACGACCTACGTCACGACCGATTCCGTCTTCACGATGACCTTCGCCCTGGACGACGGAAGTTGACTGTGGGAGAAAGTGCTGTCGTCTACATTCAGAACTACGTGTCTGTCACCCCGGAGGCTGGCGGCGGCGGATCCGGTCGCCGAAGCCGCCCTATATCCAGGCGGCGAGTGACGTCCGTATCATCCGATTGGCTTATCGATGGTACAAGGAATAAGCGGCTGGTCTTACCTTGGTGCGTACGAGCCACGACTATGCAGGGGTAGTGTTCAAAGCAGGTTGGCGGCCAGTTCAGCCAGTTCGCTGCGTTCGCCCTTGGCCAGTTCGATGTGAGCGGCGATGGGGTGGGTGCGGAAGCGGTCGACCAGGTAGTTGAAACCGTTGCTGGCGGAATCGACGTAGGGGTTGTCGATCTGGTAGGGGTCTCCGGTCAGGATCACCTTGGAGGCGTGCCCTACGCGGGTGATGATGGTCTTGACCTCCAGCGGTGACAGGTTCTGGGCTTCGTCCACCACTATGTAATGGTTGCTGATGGAGCGCCCGCGAATCAACGAGAGAGACTGGATCTCGAGCACGCCGTCGGCCACCAGCGAGGCGTAGTCATCCCGTCCGCCGATCGAGCCGGCACTGTCGAACAGAAACTCAATGGTGTCGACCACAGGCTGCATCCAGGGTGACATCTTATCGCCCACGTCACCCGGCAGGAAGCCGATCTCCTTGCCGACGGCCACGGTGGGGCGGGCCACCACCATTCCGCGGTAGTGCTTCTTGACCAGCACCTGCTGCAGGGCACAGGCCAGGGCCAGCAGGGTCTTTCCCGTGCCCGCCTTGCCCATGAGGGTCACCAGGCGGATGCGATCGTCCAGCAGGGCGTCCAGGGCGTAATACTGCTCCTTGTTGCGCGGCAGAATTCCGCAGATGCCGTGCTCAAACTGGCCGACTCGCCTCAGGGTATGGCTGTCGCCCTCGCGACGGGCCAGAACGGTGGCCCCGGCACCGGACTCCGGGCGGACCAGAGCGTACTGATTGGGAAGCAGGTCGAGGCCGACCTCCATGGCCAGTTGATGTTCGCTGGCCAGCTTCTTGACGTCGTCCGGCGGCAGCGACAGCTCGGTCTGTCCGCTGTAAACGTCTGAAGGCACGACGCGGTCCGCCTCGTAATCCTCCGCTCTCAGGCCCATGGCGTCGGCCCGGATGCGCAGGTTGATGTCCTTGGTAACGATAATGACCGGAACGTGGGGATTTTCGTCGCGCAGCCCGGCGGCGATCTGCAGGATCCGCGAGTCCGCCGGTTCGGCATCGCGATCCAGTGGTGAGTCGGGGTCCCAGTGCACCTTCAGAAAGACGCCGTTATCGATTTCGATGCCCTTGGCCAGCGAGCGCCCGTCGCGCCAGGAGTCCAGCAGTCGCGAGACCTGACGGGCGTTCTGCCCGCGATCGGAGGCCTCACGCTTGAAGCGGTCGATCTCGCCGATCACCTCTATGGGAATTACGACCGTGTTGCCGACGAATCTGGTCACCGAGGCCGGATCGTGCAGCAGAATATTGGCATCAAGTATGTAAGTCTTGCGCATGGCGACGGGAGTATAACCAGGGCCCTCTGGGCGGGCAAACCGGGAGCGGCGGCTGGACAACGCGCTGGTGACAGCTTGGCGCTCAGGAGGAGCGCAGTTGGTTGGGACAGCCGAGTATGGTTCGGACCTGGCGAATGGACTGCCGGATGCCTTCCATGCGCGGATGTAGTTCGAGAGCGCCTTGGTAGGCGATCAGCGCTTCGCTAAACCGTCCGAGGTGGGCCAGACAATGGCCCATACCGGCCAGGGCGGCGAAGTGCGTTGGATTCAACCGCAGGGCCCGCTTGCAGTCCGCTATGGCGTCGACGCAGCGGTCGGTCAGATAGTGGGCGATGGCGCGCTGGTTATAGGCCTCCGCGTAGTCTGGCGCCTCGCTGATGACGTTGTCCAGCACGCAAGTGGCTTCGGAATATCGACCGGCCTCCATAAGGGCCGCGGCATCGTGAACCTCGCGGCACGCGTCGGACGGCCCCGACCGGAACCAGACCTGCCACAGTGCGATTTCCGTCACGGATACGACAACCGAATCGCCGTGGTGCAGGGCCGCTGCCAGAGCGGGGCAGCAGTCAAGCGTACCGACCAGGCCCAGGCAGACCGC
>JANQGB010000748.1 GCA_028277545.1 Phycisphaerae bacterium
ACTGCGTAGAAACGGCGCATGAACTCTCTCCCTCCTGGTCGACCAGTGCTCCCGGTTGCCACGGATAGGCTATCAGATCAGTTGCTCTCTTTCAAAAACCGCCCAGCGACCTTGCCCGGTCAGGTTGCCGCGACGCCCGGTCAGCCTCTGGCAGTCTGGGCAAGCAGGGGCGGTCTGCGGCCCCGAGCGTGGCGGATAGGGCAGGTTAGGGCGCCTCCAAGGCGTATCCTAACATTTTCCGAACTTTTCACTTGCCATCGGGCTGATTGGCCGGTATGTTGTTCCTGAATGGCGATTCTGGCGTGGAAGGGGCGCGATCATGTCGCTACTGGTGACGGGCAGTATCGGGATTGACTCGGTGATCACCCCGCACGGGGAGGCCACCGAGGTTCTGGGCGGATCTGCGGTCTATTTCGGCTTCGCGGCCGCCGCGTTTACGCCGGTGCGTCTGGTCGGCGTGGTGGGGGAGGATTTTCCGGATCAGTTTCGCGATCTGCTGGCCAGCGACCGGATCGACCTGGCCGGCCTCGAAACGCGGTCCGGCAGCAAGACCTTCCGCTGGACCGGCAAGTACTCGCCGGACATGAACGATCGCGAGACGCTCGACGTCCAGCTCAATGTGCTGGGCGAGGCGGGGCCCAAAGTGCCTGCCGCCTTTGCTGACAGCAAGGTCGTGTTTCTGGCCAACACGCACCCGGCCTTGCAGCGCGAGCTGCTTGCCCAACTGGACGGCGGCTGCCTGTCGGTCTGCGACACCATGGACCTGTGGATAGAGACCGAGGCGGATGAACTGCGGCGGACTCTGCGGGCCGTCGATGGCGTCATCATCAACGACGGCGAGGCCCGCCAGCTTACCGGTAAGGGCAACCTGGTTGAGGCGGGTGAAGCCGTGCTGGACATGGGGCCGCGGTTCGTGGTCATAAAGAAGGGTGAGCACGGCGCGATGTTGTTGACTGCCGACTCCGTCACCACCATCCCCGCCTTCCCCACCAAGAACGTCAAGGACCCCACCGGCGCTGGTGACAGCTTTGCTGGCGGCATGCTGGGCTACCTCGACCAGTGCGGCCAGAGCAACACCGCCAGTCTGCGGCGGGCCCTGGTTCGGGGCACTGTGGCCGCTTCGTTCACCATTGAGGATTTCTCGCTCAACCGCATCCGAGAAGTAGCCGCGGATGATGCAGAGGCCCGGGTGGAGCAGTTCACCCAGATGCTCAGGATCGACTAGCGCCAACCGGAGTCGCCCGTGCGTTTGTTCGTCGCCATAGAGTTGGATGACCGAATCAAGCAGCAGTTGTGTGCTGTGAAAAATAATCTATCCGAATTCGGGCGTGCCGTTCGCTGGGTGCGTCCAGAGCAGATGCACCTGACACTGAAGTTCCTGGGCGAGGTTGCGGACGATCGGGTGGACGCGGTGTGCACCGCCGCGGCTATGGCCTCGTCCCGTTCGGAGCCGTTCACCATCGAGGGTGGCGGTGGCGGTTGTTTCCCACCGCGTGGCCGCGTGCGGGTGCTTCACGCCCACGTGTCTGAGGGATCGGGCGCGCTCCAGCGCTGCCGCGATGAATGTGAGGGCGCGTTTGCCGAGTTGGGCTTCCCGCGTGAGGAACGGCCGTTTACGCCGCATCTTACCCTGGGCCGGGTGCGCGAAGATCGCACCAACGGTCGCCTTCGCCAGGCCATAGACTCAACCAGAATCGATGCATTCTCTCAGAGAGTCACCGAGCTCTTCGTTGTGCAGTCGGTTCTGTCGCCGCAGGGGGCGCGGTACACCAACGTTGCCCGGTATGAGCTGGGCGTCAGTGGATAGCAGCGCGGCCGCGCGATTATGCAGAGGCGCTGCGACTGGTGGCGGGCTGGCCGCCAGCGATCACAACTAAACCAGAGGCAGAGAAATCCATCATGGACGAAAAGCAAGAGGCCAATCGCAAGCAGGCACTGGATCGCGCTCTGCAGCAGATCGAGAAGGCCTACGGCAAGGGTTCGATCATGACGCTCGGCGAGTCGGATGTGGCGGCTGACGGCCTCTCCCCCCAGCGCCAGATCCAGAGACAAAGCCCCGGGGGAGA
>JANQGB010000863.1 GCA_028277545.1 Phycisphaerae bacterium
ACGCAGTTGGTCCTGCACACGCTGGAGTTCAAGGACTACCGCGTGCGCTTAGGCCTGGCTGACCGCGGGTCGGACAAGTACGTCGGCAGCGAGGAGTTATGGCGTCACGCCGAGTCCGTCTTGCGGGATATTGCTGGCCGAATGAACCTGGACTTCACCGAGGAAGCAGGCGAGGCGGCCTTCTACGGCCCCAAAATCGACTTCCTGGTGCGGGATTGCATCGGACGGGAATGGCAACTGGGTACGGTGCAGGTGGACTACAATCTGCCCGAGCGGTTCGACCTGACCTACGTGGGGTCGGACAACCGGCAACACCGGCCCATCATGATACACCGGGCACCCTTCGGCAGTCTGGAGCGGTTCACCGGCATCTTGATCGAGCATTTCGCCGGGGCGTTTCCACTGTGGCTGGCGCCGGTGCAGGTGACGGTAGCCAGCGTCAGTGATAAGAGCGAGCAGTATGCCCGCCAGGTCTTTGCCCAGTGTGCCGAGTTTGGCCTGCGGTGCGAGCTGGACATCTCCAGCGACAAGATTGGCCCCAAGAAGCACCGGCTGCGGGCCATGAAGATACCGTACATTCTGGTGGTCGGGGCCCAGGAAGCTGAAGACGGCTCGGTGAACATTAATGACCGGGGCGGCAACATGTTGGGGACGTATCCCCTGGCCAAGTTCCTGGAGTGGTGCAGGATCGAAATCGAGACCAAGGGCCAGACTGATATCGGCCAGAACGTTTGATTGCTGGCGCAGACCGGCGTGGGCCGCCGGTGTTGCCAGCCAGCAGGTTCTTATTGAAAGGCAGGTGATTGCCCATCGCAAAGACGCTGAGACTAAATGAGGAGATCAGGTATTCGCCGATTCGGCTGATTGATGCCGAAAACGAGCAGCGCGGGGTCGTTCCGGTAGAGGAAGCCAAGCGCATGGCTCGCGACTTGGGCTTGGACTTGGTGGAGGTCGCCCCGCAGGAGCGCCCTCCCGTTTGCCGAATCATGGATTACGGCAAGTTCAAGTACCAGCAGAAGAGGAAGCAGAAGGGCCGAGGCAGCCACGAGATCGTCCTTAAAGAGGTTCGGCTCAGGCCGAAGACTGACGACAACGACCGGCAGATCAAGATCAACCGGGCGATCCGCTTCCTCGGCGACGGGCACAAGGTGCAGTTCACCATGCTCTTTCGAGGCCGGGAGCGTGCTCACCAGGAGATCGGGCTGGATATCTTCAAGGGCATCCTGGCGGAACTCGGCGACGAGATTAAGGTCGAGCGCCACGCCCGGATGGAGGGCAGCCGGATGATCATGATTGTGAGTCCGGCCAAACACTGAGCCTTGGGTACCGGCTTCCACCCCGTCGTACGATGATGTCTCATGTCCGGCGGTTCTCGGGCCGCGCGGCATCGTTGGGCGGAACCGGGCGTTGCGGCTGCGGGCCAGGTAAGTGGTACGGGGATCCGTACCACAACGGACGCTATATAACCCTCCTCTGCCATCGGAAACACGGGCCGGGGGAAGAATCAGGTCAGAGTCGTCCGTTATCGGCAAACCAGAAGTCAGGCGGCCCGCGGGGACCGTCCTGCCATGCACCCCAGACAGGGGGTCTGGTGGGTGTGCGCCCGCCCGGAGTCAGAGTCCAGCCCCGACTGGTTGGCTCGCAGCATAGGGGCAGGCCAGAGCAGGGCCGCAGTCTGCTACGGTTGCATTCTTTCGCCCAAGCGCCTATTGTCCCGGGTCTGCGCGTCGAAGGGACCGCAGGGGTTTCAACAGCATTTTTACAGACGGGCTCGAAAGGACGTTCTTTCATGGCTGAAAAACACATCATTGATCCACACGGGGGGACGCTGATCAACCGGATCCGCGAGGGATTGGCGGAGGACACGTCCGCGGTTTCCATCACGCTTACCGAGCGGCAGCAATGCGACCTGGAGATGATCGCCATCGGCGCGATGAGCCCTCTGACGGGCTTCATGGGCGAAGCCGACTACCTCAGCGTTTGCGACAAGATGGCGCTGACTGACGGCACGGTCTGGCCGATCCCCGTCACCTGTGGTGTGGCGGACGCGGTGGCCGACAAGGTATCGATCGGCCAGAAGGTCAACCTCAGGGACGATCAGAAACGATTCCTCGGCGTGCTGACCGTGGAAGAGAAATACAAGCAAGACAAGAAGAAACAGGCACTGAAGGCGTACGGCACCGATGACGAAGCCCACCCGGGCGTGAAGGTGGTATACGACGAGGGTGACACCTGTCTGGCCGGCCCGATCGACGTGGCCGTCGCCCGGCACGATCCGCTCTACCCCGAGCATCGGCTGGGTCCTGCCCAGACCCGCGCTGAATTCGCCAGTCGCGGCTGGAACACGGTGGTTGCCTTCCAGACGCGCAACCCCATCCACCGGGCACACGAGTACCTGACCAAGTGCGCCCAGGAGATTACCGACGGGTTGTTGATCCACCCGCTGATGGGGGCGACCAAGGAGGGTGACATTCCCGGTGAAGTGCGTATGAAGTGTTACGAGGTGCTGATCGAGAAGTACTACCATCCCGATCACACCATGTTGTCGATCATGCCGGCGGCCATGCGGTATGCGGGGCCGCGTGAGGCGATTCTACACGCCATCTACCGGCAGAATTACGGCGTCAGCCACTTCATCGTCGGCCGGGACCACGCCGGCGTCGGCAACTACTATGGCACCTACGACGCCCAGAAGATCTTCGACGAAGTTCCCGAGGGCGGGCTGAAGATCACGCCCCTCATGTTTGAGCACGCAGCTTGGTCGAAGAGGGCTGGTTGCATGGTCAGCGGCAAGACCTTCCCGAAGATCGAAGGTGACCAGATCTTCCTGTCGGGTACCAAGGTCCGCGAACTGCTCGCCAAGGGCGAGCGTCCGCCGGTCGAGTTCACCCGCCCGGAGGTAGCGGACATCCTGATCGAGTCGATGCAAGGCAAGTAAGCGACCAGGCGCACCGGTCCGGCCGCCGGTTGCGACGGGAAGTGCAGCATGCCCGCCGCTGATGCTGACGCTGCCAATGTGCCCCCGGACTTGATTGCGGCGATCGAGTCCATGCGTCGTCCGGTTGTGGTGGGGCATGTCGTGCCCGACGCCGACTGCCTGGGGGCCATGCTGGCCATCGCACGAGCCTGGCCAGGCGGCCCTTCGGCCGGTGGCGCTGTCTGTCTGCCGGCCAACAGCGTTTCACGACGGTTGCGGTTCCTGGTCGACTGGGCGGCTGCGCCGGTGGTGGGCCCGGACGGCCTGTCCGAAGCCGACGGCTTCATCGTAGTAGATGCCGCCAGTCTGCGCCGCTGCAACGTCGGGACGCAGGCGGAGGCAGACTGGCGTGCCGGGCGGCCCGTTGTGGTTATTGACCACCACGCCACTAACACCGGCTTCGGCGACATAAACTGGGTGGCCTCCTCGCTCTCCAGTTCCGCCGAGATGGTGTATCGGGCGATTCGGGCAGCGGGCCGGCCGCTGGATGCTGTTACAGCGTCCCTGCTATATGCGGGCGTACATGCCGACACGAGAGGCTTCACTGCCGCCGGCATGTCGGCCGGCGCCATGGAGGCTGCCGCGCAGCTTATCGAGTGTGGCGCCCGGGTGGGTGAGATCGGCGAACGCCTGTATCGTAGCCACCAGGAGAACGAGTTTCGCCTGGTGCAGTTGATCCACGCCAACACCAAGCTGATTGCGGGCGGACGAATCGCCTACAGCACTGCCGATTTCGACGAAATCGCCGCGTGCGGGTGCAGTCCCGTGGATATCGACGAGCAGGTAGACATACCCAGGTCGATGGGCGGCATTGCCCTGGCGATGATGTTAACGGAAGGCACCCGCCGGCGCGTTCGCATCAACCTCCGCGGCGAAGCCGGCACCTCGGTGTTGCCGCTGGCACTGGAGCTGGGCGGTGGCGGGCATCAACAGGCGGCTGGCGTAGTGCTGGAGTGTCCGATGGCCGAAGCGTTGGATCGGGTGTTGCCCCTGGCGGAGAAACATCTAAAACTCCAGCAGGCAGGCGGTGACGTAGCGTCGCCTGCAACGGGATAAGGGCAGCTTCGCGGCGCCGGCAGCGTGCGGTGGGCGGCACCGGTGTGAGCAGTAGAACGGAGTTTGACATTAACCATGACATCGACGAGAGACTACCTGAGTATCGTCTCCGGCCTTCCGCGGTCGGGCACCTCCATGATGATGCGGATGATCGACGAGGGCGGTATCCCCGCTCTGATTGACCACGTCCGCGAGGCCGATGAGGACAACCCCAAGGGCTACTACGAGTTCGAGGCTGTCAAGCGCACGCGCAAAGACGCCTCCTGGCTCAGCGAATCTCCGGGCAAAGTGGTCAAGATGGTCCACATGCTGTTGCTGGATATGCCGCTTAACCGGGAGTACCGCGTGGTGTTCATGAAGCGGCATCTCGAAGAGGTAGTCAAGTCGCAGAACATCATGCTCGATCGCCATGGCAAAGGCGGTACCGACGACGACCCGCAGGCTATCATCAAGGTGTTTCAGGCACAGATGAAGCAGGTTGACAAGTGGGTGCAGGATCACGACAACTTCAAGATCCTTTACGTCGACTACAACGAGATCATGAATGACCCCAAGCCGTCAGTGACGGCGATCAACGAGTTTCTCGGCGGTGACCTGGACACCGACAAGATGATGGCGGTTGTGGATCCGTCCTTGTACCGCAACCGGGCCCAGGGCTGAGGCAGCAGTGTGCCGGCCCGGCGCAGGGGGCCGGTGTCCCAACTGACGGTCGCGGGCCGCAGCACCTCCGCCGGACCACTGGCACCGTCCGCGGCCCAACTCACTCAGGCACTGTCAGGTACCCGGTGTCAGAATCGATTCGCAGGGAGTCCACCGTGGCATACGAGAACGAACGTCGCCTGGCGGTTGAAGCAGTGATCGAGGCTTCGCGACTTTGCGGCGAAGTACAGGGCGCCTTGGTGTCCGACGTGACGCTGGCCAAGAAAGACCGGTCGCCCGTGACCGTTGCGGACTACGGCGCTCAGGCCCTGGTCAGTGCCCAACTGGCAGCAAGGTTTCCAAATGATCCGCTGGTAGGGGAGGAGAACGCTGCCCAGTTGCGCGAGCCGGACAACGCAGCGCTCATGGCTCGCGTGGTCGAACACGCGCAGGCGCTCCGGCCGAACATGACTGACCGCGATATCCTGGAGGCCATCGACCGCGGCACCTACGCAGGCGGCCGGCAAGGCAGGCACTGGACACTGGATCCGATCGATGGCACCAAGGGTTTCCTGCGAGGCGAGCAGTACGCGGTTGCCCTGGCGTTGATTGAGAATGGAGAGCCGGTTGTCGGCGTTCTGGGGTGTCCAAATCTACCGTTGGACCTGGGCATGCCGGACGGCCCCAAGGGGTGTGTGTTTGTGGCGGTCCGCGGAGAGGGGGCGTTCATGCGTCCGCTGGATACGGATGCCGAGACTCCGGTGGCGGTCAGCGACGTAACGGACCCGGCGCGAGCGGCGTTCTGTGAGTCGGTCGAATCGGGCCACTCGGCGCATGGCGACTCGGCGAAGGTGGCGGACCTGCTGGGCGTGACGGCCGCCCCGGTTCGGATCGACAGCCAGTGCAAGTACGCCGCCGTGGCGGTCGGGGCGGCATCGATCTACCTGCGCCTGCCAACACGGAAGGACTACGAAGAGAAGATCTGGGACCATGCTGCCGGCTGGATGGTGGTCAACGAGGCCGGCGGTCGCGTCAGCGATGTCTACGGTCGCCCGCTGGACTTCTCCCTCGGGCGAACGCTGAAGAGCAACAAGGGTGTGGTGGCCAGCAACGGGCGAATCCACGATCAAGTGATCGCGGCGGTGGGCAAGGTCCTCCCGCCGGCGTGAATCCTGCCTCAGGCCGACACCGGCGCCAACTCGTTTGCCGACTACGGGTGCTGTGCCGGTGTGCACGTCTCATGGCACTGTTCTTCGCAAGCTGTTCATCCGAGCGAGTCTGACATTCCTTGTCCTTCAGGGCGCGCATGCCGGTCTCGCCGAGCGGGCCAAGTCGCAGGCTGACCCGCCGGCGGTAGCTTCCACAAGTCAGGCATCACCGTCGACTGGGTCTGGAGACAGAGCCTGAGGTTGGCGCCCGACAGTGGGAGCCTGAGCTTCGGTGACGGACACGTCCGGCTGCTAATCCACCGCTCTCCTGCCCTCGGGCGGCAGGTGACGTGTCTATTCGCATCGTGGTATCTCGTGAGCTGAATCGATACAATGTAGCTGTCGGCTGGTTGTGGCCGACTGGTTTCCCGGAGACCACTCTCGCGAGGTACCTGCATCGTCATGCCACACCGCATAAACCTGACGGCCACTAACAGGCTGGTTGCCATAAGCGTCTTGGTCATGCTCCTGGGGCCGAGCGCCAGCCACGGGCAGGCAGTGCTCTTCGGCGATGACTTCGATAGTGGCAGCTCCGCAGCAGACTGGGTCCTGCATAGCCACGCAAGTGACTATACGGCGGACTTCGCCTTTGATTACAGCACTCGCGGCATCCCTTCCGCGCCCGGCTCTGCGGGCGGATCGACGACGGGGCTGAAGTTCACGGTTAACGATACCGATGCGGTGCCGGCTAAGGATGCGGTCAGCGCGTATCCGCTCGGTGCGAGCCTGGTGGGTGATTACACGCTGAAGTTCGACATGTGGCTGAACTATAACGGCGGTCCGGGTGGTGGGTCCGGTTCGACGGAGTTCTCGACCGCGGGTATCAACCACGCGGGCGGCCAGGTGGTCTGGGCCGACAGCCCGGCCAGCGACGGGCTGTGGTGTGCCGTCAGTGGCGAAGAGGGAGACTCCAACGA
>JANQGB010000934.1 GCA_028277545.1 Phycisphaerae bacterium
GCACACCCTGCGTCACCCAGAAGGCGATGACGACCCCTTCGGCAAGCGTGACCCCTTTACGCCGAACGACCGCGATGATCAGACCGGCGGCGACCAGGAAAGCGCCGGCCAGCGCCGCCAGGTCGGTCCAGGCCAGTGGCTTCCACTCGCTGACATATTGAGCCAGCAGCTTCATTTCCATCAAGCGGGCGATCCAGGCGTGCCAGGCCAGCCCGTAGGGATTGATCAACGTGGCAGCGCCCATGGCGCCGCCGACCAGCAAAACAGTGAAACCGCGGTGCAGGCCCACCGACCGGCGTTTCGCCGATTGGCTGAGGATGGCCCCCAGAAACGCCGTGCCGCCGCACAGCACCACCGTCGCGATCCCGCCCAGCACTCCGGGGTGGATGTTGCACCAAACCACGGTGATGGGCACGAGCAGCCAGAGCTTCTTGGGCCCTGCCCGACCCCTGGTGTATTCTGTTGCCCACCAGAAGCAGAGTGGTACACCGATGAAGGTGGCCAGTAGTGGGCGGGCCAGGAAGTGAATCGAGGCGGCGCCCGCTGCGGTCAGCGCGGTGAGAACGGCCACCGTGGGCCACCCGCCCGCCGTGACCTGGGTCCGGTAAATCCAGCGGAACAGGCCCGCGATCACCACGCCGGTCGCCAGTGCCAGCAGCGGGTACCCACCCGCCGCGTAGATCAGCGACATCATAGCGTCACCCAGCCACTGAGTCTCGACCCAGGGCTGTGCGCCCCGCGTAATGCTGTAAGGGTCGGTTCGCGGTACTGTCCAGTGGGCGACTATGTCGTGACCGGTTCTGAGATGCCAGCCGGTGCCGGGGTCGTTGAACAGGTCGGTGGCCCCGAGCTGCAGAATCCGCAGCAGCATCAGGATGAAGATGGCGTCCGCGAGTGCGGGCATGCAGACCCGCTTGAGCAGCGGCGGCCTGCCGGGCATGCAGGTTGCGCCCGGTCCCGGCACGGCGGAGTCGATGTTGGCGGGCAACTGTGACATCCTACGTGAGGATCGGAACACCGGGCGGCCTCCTCCATGTCAGTCGGCATGTCCGTGGCGGAGACGCCAGAAAGGCAGCCGCGCGGCAAGATTCCCGGACCCGGCTCGTCAGGTTGCCGGTTTCACGGCCCGACTGGCTTCAGATCGACTGCCAGGGGCTGGCGCATAACCCACAGTTCGAATCCGTCAGCCAATGGCGTGCGGTCAAGCAGGTCCCCGGGACAGGCCTCGACGGCGGCTCTCAGCCGCAACCACAGGTCACGTTCGGTCTCCGGCGGTGCCTTGCCCGGCCATCCGGTGCGCGCCCAGGCTGCGGACCAGTCGTCCGTTCTCGTGTACACGACGTAGGCGGCCGGCCTGTCCGGGCGCAGCTCGGTCCGATAGTGTGCCAGGCGTGACCAGAAGGGCGCGTGCTCCGCTACGGGCGGCCGCTGTTGCGTCAGGAACGACAGCAGGTGGGCGTCGAATATCTCTGCCACCGCCACGTCGCTGTCAGTCTGAGTCAAGGCGCTGGCAACGCTGCGGAGAGGGTGCGGCGATCCTACCCGGGCGAAGAAGCCGAACTGGCCGCCCACCCAGGCCACCAGCAAAAGAAAGAC
>JANQGB010001034.1 GCA_028277545.1 Phycisphaerae bacterium
AACCATGTTCACTTGATTCTCGTACCCTCGGACGAGACCGGGCTGTCGCGCGCCGTCGGCGAAACGCATCGTCGATATAGTGGGTACATCAACGCACGAGTAATCGTTTAGCCCCCTTGCCAGATCGGCCCGAACTTTCTGGCGGGCCGAGATCAGCGGGTTGGGAGACAAAGCTCGCCGGATGTGGGAGGATAGCGTCCAAGCTTGAATTTGCGCGTCCCCGGCATCCGCGGAATGCACCTCAGCGACCACGATCTCAGACAGCTCGACGAGGCGGCCTTGGCAAACCTGACGCCGGAGCAGGCGCGGGCGTTGCTGAGCAAGGCGATCGAGGACCTGAAGCGGGCACGCGAGCGGCTGGCACAGAATCCGACCAACAGCTCGCGGCCACCGAGCACACGGGCGCCGTGGGAGCAGAGCGAGGCGCAGGAGCCTGAGGCGCCGGTCGTGTCTACGCAGAGCGCCGAGGAGAAGCCGGGAGCGGAGTCGGAGTCGGAGTCGGAGTCGGAGCAGAAGGAGCCGCAGAAGTCGCCGAAAGGCAAGGCAACGGAGAAGCCCGCCGGTCGTGCGGGCCGACGCAAAGGCGCGCCGGGGCACAGCCGCACCCAGCAGCTGCCGATCGATGCCGAGCAGCCTCATGCACCCCAGTGCTGTGCCATTTGCGGCGAGCCCTTGGATGCGTCGCACCAGAGCCGAGCCCATAACGCCCACTACGTGCTGGATTTGGTGCCCTCCGCCGCCGGGGGCAGTGGCTTGGTGGTGCGGCAAACCAAGCACATCTATTTCGAGACGCTGTGCCCCTGCGGGCATTGGAGTCGGGCGCTGCCCGGGCGTTGCGATGAGGACGCCAGCTGGTCCGTGCAGCTCAGTGAATGCCATCTGGCCGGGGCGACGCTGGTGGCCTTCATCTGTGCCCTGACCCAACGCATGCGTTTGTCGCGCGCCAAGGTGCGCGAATTCTTGAGCGACTGGCTGGGCCTGTCGGTGTCCACCGCGCTGATCAACCAGTGCGTGCATGAGGCGGCCCGTGCGGTCGAGCCGGTGGTCGAGCAGGAGATCCTCACCACGGTGCGCAACGTCGAGCTGGCCTACGCCGACGAGACGAGCTGGAAGGAGCATGGCAAGCTCTTGTGGCTGTGGGTGTTCACCTGTGCCACCGCGACCCTGTTTATCGTCGGACGGCGCACCCGCGAGATGGTGCAGCAGGTGCTCGGCGAGGGCTTCGGTGGTTGGCTGATGAGCGACGGGTACTGGGCCTACCGCGAGCTTGATCAGCGCCTGCGCTGCCTGCCCCATATCATCCGCAAGGCGCGGGCCTTGGAAGAGGGCTTCGACGCCGAAGGTCGCGTGCTGGGTCGCCACGTGCTTGATGTCATCGCCACGCTCATGCAGGCGGTCTACGAGGCCCGCGGCGCACCCCCGCAGGGCGGCGGGTTGCGCAAACGCCATGCGCCGATGCTCGATGCGCTGCTCGAACATTGCCTGCGCTTGGCCGATGGCCGCCATGACAAGAGCCGGGCCCTGGCACGTGAGCTGCTCAATGACTGGGACACCTTCTGGGTGGTGCTCGACCATCCCGATCTACCGTTGAGCAACAACGAGGCTGAGCGTGCCTTACGCCACTGGGTCATCGCTCGGCGTATCGGCATGGGAACCCGTACCGAGCAAGGCACCCGCGCCTTCGCCCTGCTCGCCAGCGTCATCGAGACCTGTCGCAAGCGCAACGTCTCACCCTGGCCCTACCTCGCCAAGGTCATCGGCCAACGACGCAAGGGGCTACCAGCACCTCCCCTGCCAGCGCCAGCGACCTAACAGCACCGGCAATCCCAGCCTCCTGAGGTGGGGGGCTAAATGATTACCTTGAAGTGGAGCGACGGGTGGCGTGGATCATCCCGGAGCAGCGCGTAAGCGGCATCCGCGCGCCGCTGGATGTCCTGCGGCAGCTTGTGGTAGCAAGTCCAGAAATCTGGATGAGTGAAATGGTTCAAATAGGACTCGTCCGTCCAGCAGCATGGTCGTCTAGCACCTTATCGGTAACAGCCTTCAATTTCCCGGAGTCAGAATCACGCTCAATCTGACGATCCCATTCACGCCATTCTTGCTCTCGAAACCACTTCTGGAACTCTTCAAAATCCTCCGGACTGAGTTTCAGAACGCGGTCCTCGATCTGTTCCAGCTCTGTCATTGGTTTGCCTCGTGGTTGGTGGCTGCCATGTTCCTATCCGTGTTATCCCGGCTAACGTTGCAAATCAGGCGACCCAAAAGCGTGCTTGCACTGAAACACAAACCAGACTGCGAGCTCGACGCGTGCTTTTAGGGTCGGCTGGACTTGCCTTGTTAGAGCACAAATTCTTTCTCCATAACGGTTACCGGATGGCCGTTCCATTCCGTGTGCTCTCTAATCTTCCAGCCGATCCGCGAATAGAACAGTTCTTGGCCAGGAGTGTAAAGATACAGCTTGGTTATACGGAGTTTGATCGCAGCCATTTCGACCGCACCGACAAGCGCTGTTCCTACACCCCGATTCCTACGCATCTCTTCAACGTATAAGCCTGCCAGCCACGGCCCCAGATTTGGACGAGATTCCAAATCGCGCGTCTTTAGTGCAACCATTCCAATCACGCTCCCGTCTTCGACAGCAACCAAACAGAGCGGCAGTCTGGCCTTGTTGCTTCTTTGAAGCATCAATT
>JANQGB010001112.1 GCA_028277545.1 Phycisphaerae bacterium
ATGCTTGGCACTTGAGGCAGGCGGAAGGGGTGGCGAAGCACTGGCGCAGGGTGTCAAGCAGGCAGTCATTGTTCACCGTCCGGGAGCGTTGGCTGACGCAGGGCAGCGCCCCTTGGACCGTCATTGCGGCCATTGAGTGTCACGCTCGCTGTCACGCGTCGCTCTCGGGCGTTGAATCCCGGTAGCCCTTACGGCGCTTCGAGGCAACAAGACGGTCGTGATCCCGGCGTGCGGCGTCTTCCGTGGCGAAGTCCTTGGTTAGCGTTCGGCCGCCGGCGCCGATGCGGCCGTACCGCACCGTGTGGCTGGTACCGCTGAGCGTGATCTTCCAGAACTTGCTCGAGCGGCCGTCGCGGTATTCGAGGCAGACTGTGTGGCCACTCGGAGTGGTGGCGCCTTGCGGCGACGCACCTTCGGGCGTCGGGGGCGCAGCGGGCCGGTGCAGAGGTGGAACGCGTGCCTCGCGGACGCCCTCGGCCGATTCCGCGTTGGCCGCCGCAGACAGAGAGGCAGACGCGCCCTGATCATCTGACGGGTCCAAGTGCTCCACGACGCATTCCTCGGGCTCGTCATCGAACTCGTCTGCGTCGGCAGCATCAAGCCCTTCATCTGATTCGTCGGTTAGCCGACGGACTATCCGCTCGAGCTCCCGCGCCGGGTCTTCGTGCCAGTCTTTGGCCAGCACGTGCACCACACGCCAACCGAAGCTCCGCAGCAGCCGCGGCCGCATCATCTCACGCTCGAGGACGTCCTTGCATTCGAAGTAGGATTCGCCGTCGATCAGAATACCCAGGCGATACGCCTCGTCCTCCGGCAGACAAACCGCGAGGTCACAGCGGAAGTGAGACTGGCCGACGACGCGATCGACCTGATAGCCGCGCTCGACAAGCGCGGTTGTGAGCTCTTCGGCGACGAAATCGCGCCGGGACGACGCGTCCGGCGCGGGCCGGCTCCAGCGCGACAGCTCCCGCAACACCCGGTCCACGGCTTCGCTGTCGCCAACCGACGCGGCCTGGGCATAGCGCAGGTAGTCCTTGAGACAATTCGCGCCGTCGTTGTAGTCGTTGGTGATGTCGCCCGGCTCGATCGAACTGACCACGGCCATGTGATGCTTGGCCCGCGAAAAGGCCACGTTCAGCCGCTTCTCGCCACCGCCTTTATTGATTGGCCCGAAGTTCATGAGCATCTTCCCCTCCGGCGGATGACCGTAGCAAACGCTGAGAATGACCACGTCGCGCTCGTCGCCCTGAATGTTCTCGAGGTTCTTGACGAGCAGCCCAACAAACTGGCCATCGATCTCGCGCTCGACCTCGGCCTCGAGCCGGGCACCGAAAGTCGGGTCGTCCTGGGCGAGGCGCGCCAGGGCGAGTTCGATTTCGCCCTGCTGCGCTTCGGAAAACGCGACGACACCGATCGTCGGACTGCCGTCCGTATCGAGCAATCCACGGACCAACGCGGCGATGTACTCGGCTTCGGCCCGGTTGCGGCGTTTGTCATAGACGCCGTGGGCGATCTTGTGGAAGCTGATTGGCCGGCGCCGGAGCTCGGTCGCGCCGTCCGCGGCGTCGGTGGCCGCCCGGGCGAGGATCGGCTGGCGTGGTGCAGCCGCGCGCGCTACTTCGGGGACTGTCAGCAGCTCACCGTCGTAGAAGGCCCGGTTGGAGAAGCTGATGAGTGATTCGCTGCGACTGCGGTAGTGCCAGCCGAGCATCGTCGCCTGGAGGTTGCGCGCGGCGTGTGAAAGCAGGCTGTCAGCGTCAATGTCGTATTGGACCAGCTCACCGTCGGATTCGACTAGAAGTTCGTCGTCCTCCTCTTCCTTGCGTTTGGCGGAGAAGAAGTCCGTCGGCGGTAGCTGCATCTGGTCGCCGACAACGATCGTCTGCGGCGCCCGAAACAGCGTCGGCACGGCTTCCTCCAGCGTGATCTGGCTGGCTTCATCGAAGATCGCCACGTCAAACAAGTCACCTGCCAACGGCAGCGTATCAGAGACGCTGAGCGGGCTCATCAGCCAGATGGGCTTGAGGTCCTTGACAACGTCCCCCGACTCGTCGGCGACGAGGTCGCGGATCGGCCGGTACCGCATTTGTTTGCCGAACTCGTGCTCGAGAGCACGGCGACCGCGATTGTAGCGGCGCTTGAGTTCCTTCTGCTGCTCGGTCAGACGCGCAGCCGGCAGTTCGCAGATGCGCAGCTTCTCAACAAAATGCGCGCTCGCCCGCCGACGGATCTCGGCAGCATTCTGCCCGAGCCACGCATCGTAGGCGACCTCGACGCTGCGCGCGCATTGGTCACGCGTTGCGAACGTGAACTCAGCAAGCTGCCTGTCCGCTTCAATGAATGAAGTAACGCCGTGATGGACCAGCGCGGCTTCGATCGCGCGCGGCGGATGCGGCAACGTGCGGAGGGTGGCCGCCACGGCTGGTGCCATGGCGCGCAGCTCACGCAGGCAGCGGAGGCAGGGGCGGATCACCTCCGGCCGACTTGCAAGTTGCACTACAGCGGAACGCAACTCGTCCAGCGGCCAGCCGTCGGCGTCATCGGCGATCTCGGCGAGCGACTCCTCCGCTGCTGTCAGATCATCGTCGATGGCGCACAATCGGGTGACGATGGCCGGGCCATCGGCCGCGCTGGCGAGCATCGCCTGGCACTCCCGCACGTGCGGCGACACGTCGGCCAACCCGTCACCAAGTGTTTCCAGCAGGTCGCGCGCGGTGTCGGCATCTGTTTGCAGCGCGCCCGCCGCGTCATTGAGCAATCGCTGGCGTGCGTTGACTGCTTCGTGTTCGGCCAGCAGTTGTTCGAGAATACGTGCCCACGTCGGCCGGATCCGATACGCGGAGAAATCAAACGCCTGCCTCAGGATCTTGCGAAGGCGCCACCAGGCCGGCCGGAGCCAGCAGAGGCTCGATCTCGCGAACGCCTGGGCTAGCTCCAGTGCGGCTTCGGTTTCGCCAGCCGACAGCTTGTCTCGCCAGTGTACCGTTTCGGCCTCGGCCTCGGCCAGGTGCCTGGAAGCCTGAGCCAACTCCGCCCGCCACCCGGAGAACTGACGCCCAAAGGCGCTCTCCGGTTGCAGAGCATCGAGTCGCCCGGCCGCTGCCAGCGGGGCGACACGATCGGCGAAGTCAACTAACTCGCGCGCGACGGCCAGCGACAACGGGATTCCGTCCAGCAGTCCTGCGAGTCCGGTTCGGACACTGTCCAGACGGGCGGGCAACTCACCGGCCACGGCGAGGATGATCTCCAGCGGACGATCCAAATCCGCCAGGCGCGGCGCGAGCAAACGTAGCGGGTGTGTGGCGCACACCGTCGTCCCGGCCGCATCGGTCAGGGCCTGTTCAAAGCGATGCACTGCTGCACGATTGGCCTGCCAAGCGGCGTAGTGGGGCAGGCGTTCGCGGGAGAGGGCGTCGAGCTGCGGGACGTCACGGCGCAATGCGATCGCCGAGTCTAGCAGGTGGCGAATCGCCACGCCGATTGTCGCAGGCGTGGACCGCATCGCGGCGCTGAATGCCGCCAGCGGCGCCAGGCGGCGCTCGAGCAGTCGAACGGCTTTTGCGCGGGTCCGGCGTGTCTCATCGTTTGCTTCGGCGAGATTCGCGAGGCCTGCATACGTCTCCTTCAGATCCATCACGAACGCCTTCTTGTCCGTCTGCGAGTCATGGATCAGACAGCTAAGGTCGGCGAGGCCCACTTGCCGCAGCCGCGCGTGCACGACGTCGATGGCCGCCCGCTTCTCACAGACGAAGAGGACCCGTTTCCCGCGGGCCACGTAGTCGGCGATGAGGTTCGTGATGGTCTGCGACTTACCCGTGCCTGGCGGCCCCTGGATGATATAGCTCTCGCCAACTGCTGCGGCTGCTATCGCGGACGACTGCGTGGGGTCACAAGGGACGACATCGTAACGTTCATCAAAGGGCCGCGGCGCCTCGCGCGACTGTTCCCGCGGCCGTGGCGCGAGCGAGAAGACCGCATCGAACGCCGGGTTGTCAACGCCGTTGTCGAGGAACACCTCGTAGTCGCGTACGAGTGACATCCGCTGATAGCGGAAGTTGGCGAGCGTGACGCTGCAGAGATCGAAGGCCCAGTCGTACGGATTCCCGCTCTCGGCGGTCTCAAGCGAGTAGAACTGGCGCTCGCGCTCGACCACGGGTGGGTCGGTCGGCGGCACCGCGCAGGAGCGTGGGCGGGGTGTCTCTTCGACGATCGTCCGCAGGTTGGTCTCGGCCGGTCGAACTTTGGCATTGAACAAGCGGATGCCGAGCGGGTTGTAGTTCGCCGGATCGTAGCTGTAGTCGAGATCGAGATACGACCGGACCCCAGCACCGGAGAGCCGTGCTCGCCGGCGATAAAGGTCGAGCTTGCGTCGGGCCCGTTCGTGGATCAGCGCGATCTGCGGCCGGTCGATCCTCGTCAATTTGACGGCCGCGTCCGATGCCTCGATCCGCTGGGCCAGTTCGTCGAAGAGGGTGTTTACGTCGTTTTGGGCAAGGTCAAGCGTTGCCGGCAGCTCAATGTTGTATAGCTGCTTGAACTGGTACCGCACGACGGGATTGACCTCGGCCACGCTGTCCAGCGTCTCCAGTTGATAGACATCGCGTATGCCTTTTTCCTTCCGCAAGCGCACCGGCAGAAGGAGCAGCGGGGAGTCGTACTGTTGGGCGGGCGTTTCCTTCAGGTTCGCCCAGTGCAGGAAGCAGATGACCAGCCGCAGTTGGGCGAAGCCGAATTCGGCTGCATCGCGGCGCGCGTCGGCCATCAGCGTGGTGAGTTGACTGGGCAGGAAGAGCATCTCGACGAAGTTGAGGTACTTGTTGAGCGAAACGCCGCCGCCGGACAGCAGCTCTCGCTGGAACTTGGTGTTCCAGGTGAGGATCTGATCGGCGCGAATGCTCTTCACATCGAATGCCAGGGGCACGGATGATTGTGTCAGGTTGATGCTCTGTGCCGTGGGCCGGAACTGCAGCAAACGGTTGCGCCGTGAGATGTCGAAGAGCCGCTCGCGCAGTTGCTTGAGCACCACCGTCTGCTTGTCGTGCCGCGTGGCTTCGCTGGGGGTGGCGCGGGTGAGGACCGTGTCCAGGTCGACATCCTGGTGACGGTAGTTCTCGAGCGCGGCGATCAACGACGCGAGGTCCTGCGGCCGGCGATGGCGGTCGAGTTCGGTCATACGCACGATCGCTCGCGCCACTACCGGGTGCAGGCCCGGTGCCAAGGCGAATAGATTGCGCCGGTGCTGAACGAAGGTCTCGACGGCCTGCTCTTCTCGGAAGTCCAGCCCACATGCCAAGCTCGCAAGAATCATGCCCAGCGAGAAAATGTCGCTGACCGGATCGTGACATCCCAGCCAGTGCTCCCAGCAGGCGTAGGCCGGCAGGTAAACCGGACGCTGAACCGGCGTCTCGTCGCTACGATCACCGATCGAAAGATCGCTCATCGTCGTCTCGCCGTCCGCGAGCTCGGTTGTCACGCGCTGCTCGGACACGATGTCAACGGTACTGCTGATACTCTTCAGCAGCCGTCGCACCGCGGCGTTCACCGGCCTGGGTTGCTGGCGACGGGCGTGCTCGAACCATAGCCGCACGCCGTCCACCTGGATCGCCCCATCGTCCTCGAGCGGTGCCACCAACCCGGCGGCGTGCGCTTCTTGCACCTCGCGAGCCAGCGGCAGGAAACTGGCCAGGGCGTCCTCCGTCGTGAAGCCGTCGGCCTCAAGCCTAGTGCTCAGGAAGCTGGCGAAGGCGCTCATCGTGTCTCCCCCGCGGCCCGAGCGGCTTCGGCAACCAGCTTGTCGCGATTCTTGTCGAGTTGTTCGAGCTGTCGCTTGCGCAAACGCAGCTCCTTACGCGCGATCTCGTAGAATCCGGCGTGCAGCCCCACCAGGTCGGCCACCGCGAGTGCGTGGGCGAGTGACGCCGGCTCGAGCTCGCGATCGACGGTCGCAAAGTCCAGCAGAGTGTGACAGTAGTACTTCTGCAGCGCCTCATCACCAAGAGCCAGGTCCGTCGCCAATGCCGCCGCCTCCGGTGCCTTACCCGGCGGCGTGTAGTCGTCGAAGAAGAGTCGGGCGTGAGCAAGGAGCGAGTCGGTCCGGGTCCAGGCCGGCGCGAGGATCGTGTCCAGCAGGCGGCGTGTACGGGATGCAACGACCTGCTGCGCGAGCAAGTCCAGGTGGTCAAGTGCGGGCTCCCCTTCGATCAGCCGCGTGATCTCGGCGTTGGCGTCGGTACCCTGGCGGCGCCAAAGATCTACTGCGTGGGCGCGGATGTAGAGTTCGGGATGGGACAGGCCTTCCGCGCGAATGTCACCCTGGGCAAGGATTTGGGCGGCCTGCTCGAGATATGCGTCGGCGTCGACGTGCTCGAGGCCCGTGGTGGTCTTCACCAACGAGGCGATCACGTCAGCCGGTTCGCCGCATGCGTGCAGGGCCATCCGGTCACAGAAGATCTCCTGGTAGAGATCGAAGAGCCGTGCTGTTGCGAAATGCGACGCGTCTGCCCGGCGATCGTGTGTCAACGCCGCGATGATCTCCGCGGCAATCATCAGCTCCCCATCACAAGCGCCCCAAAGCACGGCGTGCCCCATTTCGTGTGCGAACAGTGCCCGCAGCTCGGTTGGTGACAGCTTGCTGGCGATGTCCCCGTGGAGAACCAGGTGAATAGCATCGGGCGCGTACGCGATGCTGGCGTTGAGCCCCTCGGGAGACTGTGCCTGGTACAGCGTGAGTGGGGCGTCGACTTGGAGTTCCGCAGCGACCGACCCGGCCGCCTCGTACAGCCGGGCTTCGCTGTCCGGCTTGAGCCGATAGGTCGCCTTCAATAGCTCGAACTGGAGCGCCTCGGCCTGCTCCGCCCGTACGCGATGCGATGCGTACCACTGCCATACATCCCGCTCTTCCCGCTTGAGGTGGTCACGGATGCCGGTGTGATACGGCAGCAGGCATGTTGTGGCAACTTCGAGCATGCTAGGCTGTCGGTGCTACCCTCTTCGTTCGAGAAGTCCCGCTTCCGCAGTGTAGCCGAGCCGTTTTCGCTGTGCCACCGCGTGGATCGAGATCGCGTGAACCATGGCCCGCTGGCTCGGCCAGCCAGAGAACACACCAGCTGCCACGCAGGACAGCCGACGCCGTTGGCTTGCTACCAGTTTGCCACCATGACCGCACGCGACATGGCCGGTATGCACGACATGCCGATGTGTGCCGGTGTTTCTGAGCTCAGGGTTCTTCCATAACTTGTGCGTTTGGAAGAGCTTCGGGGAAGTTGGCCGCTTCGGCTCATAGCCCGGAGGTGGCGACCGAACTGCTCAACCCCGCGCTCAGTCGCTCTCTCGGCGTTGTTTACAGTCAGCCCTCGATGTTGTGGCGTTGGTATTGGGTGGCACTGTTGGGCGTCCGCCCCATAGCGACCGGACGTATCCCGTCGTCGTTGAACCACCGCCGGACCGGACTATTGATAAAGGAAGCGCCGCCGAGCCCCGCTGTCGCGCGGCCGTGAGGGGATCAGTTCGGTGTGCCTTCTACTCTGATCTGGAGACGCACTGTGCAGGGCAGACCGGGGGCAGAGTGTACGGCTGGGCGGGACGGTGAGTTTGCCCGGCACGGGCAGTTGCCATTGCGTGGACACTCGGGCCCCGATCTCGCGAAGGTGCGACCTGCGGGCGCAGGTAGGATTTTGTTCAGATTGGCCGCCAGATATCGAAGGTGTCTCGCGAATACATATTGGCGGCGGCGCGATCGCGCCTCCAGTGAGATGTCGCGATCAGCTCCGCGCGCCGCAGCGAGCAAAAATCCGTACTGGGAGGAGTCGAGATCGTGGAGCCGCCTTTGTTCCCCACTGGTCGATGTTCTAATTGTAAGAAACTGTCATTCGCGGGAGCGCTTTGCGCGCGGATGGCGCTAGTGTGCAGATGGGAAAGTCGCGGGATTTGCCAATTTACTCTCTGCTGGTCCAGCGTTCTCGTCTCCGGTTCGGAGGTTTCGGCTGCCGTGGCTTGGTCGGAGCGGACTGGCGGTCGCCAATGTCCCCGGTGAGACGAGTGGGCGGCTGGCCGTAGCTTATGGTTAGCCCTGGTCGCCGTGATAGAGGGCCACTCTCCCGCAGAGCTTCTGGCGGACTGCTCCGCTCTTCGCGGTAGAGGTGCGCGCTGACGGCGGCAGCGGCGCAAGTGTCGCGACGCCGGCGAGAAGGCCTCGGCCATCAGCGAGGAGGTAGTGCGATGGCAGCGGGCGCCAACCGCGCGGCTGCGTGAGTCTACCAGGCGCGTAGGCGCCGTGCGCTATTCGTGGAGATGCGAGGCTCGCAATAAGCGAAGGTGCTTACATGCTGTAGGGCGGCCGCGGCGCTGGTGTGCGCCTGTCGATGGAAGAAGAGCTGCGAGGACCCGGTTTGGAGTAGCGGCACTCTAACGCTGGCACAACTTCGGGCGGTCGTACGGTCTTCCGATGACCGGGAGAGCAGGCCGCTGTCGTCGTGCCGTCGCCGCCAACGCGTGGCAGTAGCTAGTGCGACGTACTGACAGACGAGTTTCACGCAGTGCGTGCGGAGATTCTCGCAGGCGCCCACACGGCAAGGCGAATCAGTGAAGCGCGATGGCCTGGATTAAGAGCACGACCTTAAGGATTGTGACGTTCTTGTGCAGGCGCATGGTGTGCGTGTCATGCGTGGATTCTGCAAAGCAGCATGAACCTGCGTCAGGAGTAAGCAGAGCGTTGCCGCGTCCGCGATGCGTCGTGACACCCAGTGAATACGCCAAGGTGCCTCCAGGTGACGTTGCGACTGGTACGAGTATTGCCATAGTAGCGGTTGCCGTGTAGGTCAGCAAATGCGCAGCGGCATTAGCAGGCCACGCAGGTGAAGCAGGGGTGGAAGGGCGGTTGATGCTCCTCGTTTTCTGCGTGAGTCCGTGTCAGAAGAAGTCTGCTTCGCACGACCAAGCTGCCGAAGGCGCAGCTTCTGGACTGCTGCCAAATCGCAGGAAGCTGCGAATCAGGGGCACTAAGGTGCGAGTAGTAGTCAGAGGCACCCTGCGCTGGTTCGCACCGGTGCCCTCAAAGTGAACGTGGACACGGAGGCACGACAGAAGGCGCCGTTGACTGAGTAGGCCTGCCAGACTGTGCGGTCCGGGTGCCAGCCCAGGCTGCGGCGGGTGGAACGGGCAATACTTACCGGACCTCAATCCGAGTGACCGATTCCTGCCGCCGGAAGGAGCATCTGATGGCGCAGGTGAGGACGTTCGCGGTATTCGAAAGCA
>JANQGB010001287.1 GCA_028277545.1 Phycisphaerae bacterium
TGATCGTGTCCTCCAGTTGCGGGTCGAGCGTTACGCACATGATCTTGCCATCATCGCCGCGGTGCTGGTGGCAGATGGTCCGTGCCAGTGCGTTGCGGGCGTATTCGGTGAGCACATCGACATCCCTGGTGCGCCCAATCCAATCTCCCACGGTCTCCAGGATGGTCTCCAGGTCACGCACGGGCACCCGCTCCCGCAGCAGGTTCTGGAGCACGCGCTGCAACTCGCCCGGCTTGATCACCTCGGGCACCAACTCCTCGATGAGCTTGGGTGAACTCTCGCGGAGGTTGTCCACCAGCCGGTTGACCTCCTGCCGGGTGAGGAGTTCGTCGGCGTGCTGCTTGATGATCTCGGTCAGATGGGTGGCCAGTACCGCCGTCGGCTCCACGACGGTGTAGTTACGGTGTTCGGCCTCGTGCCGCTGGCCGGGTTCGATCCACAGGGCAGGCAGTCCGAAGGCGGGCTCCTTGGCCTCTATTCCGTGGATGCGCTCGCTCACCGCGCCCGAGTCTATGGCCAGCAGATGCCCGGCCATCAGCTCGCCGTCAGCAATGACTATGCTCTTGATCTTGCCCAGGTAGGCGTTGGGGGCTAGCTGAATGTTGTCGCGAATGCGGATTGGCGGCACCACGATGCCCAATTCGCCGGCGATCTGCCGCCGCAGGTTAGTGATGCGATCCAGCAAGTCACCGCCCTGTTTGCGGTCCACCAGTTTGATCAGCCCGTAGCCCACCTCCAGCTCCATCGGGTCGGGGGCTAGATATTGTTCGATCTTTTCCGCCGGCTGGCGCTTGGACCGCTCGGCGGCGGCCGCCTTGTTGGTCGCCACCGCGAGTTGAGTGCGATGCACCACGTAGGCAATTGTCCCGCATGCCGCCGCCAGGAACAGAAGCGGCAGCTTGGGCAGCGGAGTGATCATCAGGACGCTCAGGAACGCCGCCGCCAGCATCAGGGCGATGGGCCGGGAGGTCAGTTGTCCCAGCAGCTCCTCGCCCAGGTTCTTCTTGGAAGCCGACCGGGTGACGATCATGGCGGCGGAGACCGAGATGATGAAGGCCGGGATCTGCGAGACCAGGCCGTCGCCGATAGTGAGCGTGGAGAAGACCCGCAGCGTGTCGCTGAAGGTCATGCCCTGGTCGACCATGCCTACGTAGATGCCGCCCAGGACGTTGACCACGGTGATGATTATTCCCGCGATGGCGTCGCCGCGGACAAACTTGCTGGCCCCGTCCATGGCCCCGTAGAAGTCCGACTCGCGGGTGATTTCCTCTCGGCGGCGCTTGGCATCGGCTTCGGAGATGATGCCGGCGTTCAGGTCGGCATCGATCGCCATCTGCTTGCCCGGCATGCCGTCCAGGGTGAAGCGGGCCGCGACCTCGGCAATGCGGGTCGCCCCCTTGGTGATAACCACGAACTGAATGATGACGATGATGGCGAAGATGATCACGCCTACCATCAGGTTGCCGCCGGCCACGTAGTCGCCGAAGGTGGCAATCACCTTGCCGGCCGCCTCCGTACCGCTCTGGGCGTTGGTGAGAATGAGGCGCGTGGTGCCAACATTGAGCACCAGCCGGAACAGCGTCAGGGACAGCAACAGGGAGGGGAAGGAGGAGAAATCAAGCGGACCGTTCATATACATGACGGTCATCAGCACCACGGCCGAGAGCGTGATGTTGGCGACCAGCAGCACGTCCATGAAGCCCGGTGGCAGCGGGCGCAGAATCACCAGGATCAAGGACAGCGCAAACATCGGCATCAACATGCCGCGATACGCAGTCGATGACTTGATCAACCTGCCTGGATCAATCCGCGTTCGTGCCACTCGTCAGTCGCCCTTCCCTGGTAGGAGTTCTCTGGTCACGATCAGACCCCCACCGGCACCGGAGCAGGCCGGAGATTCTGCCCGGACAACTCGTAGACGTAGGCCAGTATCTCCGCGATTGCCTGGTAAAAGCGCTCGGGAACCTCCTGCCCCACCTCGACAGCTTCGTGCAGCGCCCGGGCCAGCGGCGGGCGCTCCAGGATGGGTACGCCGGCCGCGGCGGCGATCTGCCGGATACGGATGGCCATGTGGTCCGCCCCCTTGGCCACCACCTTGGGGGCCGCCATGACCGTCGCGTCGTACTTGATGGCCACCGCGACGTGGGTCGGGTTGGTGACCACCACGTCAGCCTGCGGAACGTCGGTCTTGAGACGCTGGAACGCCAACTGCATCTGCACCTCGCGGCGCCGCTGCTTGACCACCGGGTCGCCTTCCATGCTCCGCATCTCGTCTTTGACCTCTTCCTTGGTCATCATCAGGTCCTTGTTGTGACGGTAGCGCTGGTAGGCATAGTCGAACAACGCCAGAATCAGCAGCACCACCCCCAGCGTGATTCCCAGCCTGAACGCCAGGTGCGCCGCCAGCCCGAAGATGGCCACATGGTCCAGCGCCCCGGAGAAGATGATCTCGCTGGCCACGCCGCCGATGACCAGGTAGGCCACGGAGACTACCAGCGCCAGCTTGGCCAGATTGGTCACCAGCATGACCAGGGAGCGGGGAGAAACAATCCGCCCGATCCCGGTGATGGGATTGAGCTTCTTCAGGTTCGGCGTGAGCGGCTTGAGCGTAAGCAGCAGCCCCACCTGGCTGTATAGAGCGATCAGCGTGATGAGCAGCAGCAAGGCCATGAAGGGCGCCAGCATCCTGAACATCTCGACCGCCGAGGCGGTGGCCAGCGGGATCATCTGGTCGCGGTCGGCGGCGCCGTCGCCGGACAGCGCGGTTCGGT
>JANQGB010001303.1 GCA_028277545.1 Phycisphaerae bacterium
GCCATCGCAACCAGCACTACGAGGTTTCGCAAGAACTGGCTACGCCGCCGGCGCTGCCGCCCGGCCGCGGCCCGCTCAGCCACGCCACTGCTGGCGCCGATTCTAGTCTCCACACAGCACCTCTGATCCGCTGCCTGAGGGTGGGCCAGCCTTCACCTGCTTCGCCCACGTCCTGATAACAGGCGCCCCGACTTATAGAATCGACTATCTCGCGAGGCAAGTGTGAGCGGAAAACGCGCAGTCACCTTGCCAAGGCCAGATAATGATGTCCGGTGATAGTCATCGGCCAACGGCGAAGAATGCGTTAGCGGCCTCAGAATTGGACTTCGGCTGTCTGCCCCACAGGGGGACACACGAATGAGAACGGAGGCGTCAGACCTCCTCCTCCTCGTCGTCAAACGGGTCGAGAGCGGTCTGGTCCGCACTGGAGGCCAGCGCCTCGAGTGCGCTGATGGGGTCCATATCCTCCGCCCCTGCCCCGGATCCACTCGCACCGGCACCGCTGGCCTGGGCGGTGCGGGTGCGCAGCCTGGTCTTGACCGCCCGGATTTCCTTGGGTTCACCATCAATCTGGACGGTAAATACCACCGGACCGATAATTATGTGATCTCCGGCCGCCAGCTTCTGCTTGGCAACCCGCTTGTTGTTAACATAGGTACCGTTTGCGCTTTGCAGGTCCTTTACCTCGACCCCGGCCGGGCTGCTGCGAAATTCGCAGTGATGTCTGGAAACTTCGGCCACCGGTATGCGGATGTCGCAATCTTCCTTGCGCCCGACGCCGGTGATCCCGTTTTCCAACGGGAACTCCCGTCTCTCGCCGCTGTCTTTGAATAGTACCAGCTTAACGTCCATAGGTATGCGTCGCTCTCTCGAACGCGGATGGGCAGCCGTCCACTCCCGGGCTCCCCAGCATAGCCAGCCGAACCGTCGCCCGACGCGACGTCGACCCGGTTGGCGGGGACGGCGGGACCGTCGTCCCGCCTCCACGCGTATGTTATTGTACCAGGAATGAAAGGGACCACAACCGGGCATTGCGGGCTTTACGTGCATGTGCCCTTCTGCACCAGCAAGTGTGGGTATTGCGATTTTTACTCCCTGTCGGTGGCTGGCCGGGACGCCGGCGGCCTGATCGACCGTCTGGTTGTGGAGTTGGAACACCGGCTGGGCCAGAACACCCTGCCCATCGCCTCCGTATTCATTGGCGGAGGAACTCCGACGGTACTGCCGGACGAGCTGCTGGCCCGGTTACTCGAGCCGCTCGCTGGCGTGGCCGCGGGAGACGCCAACACGGAGTTCACCGTGGAGGCCAACCCCGCCACCATCGACCGCGGCAAGGCAGCCATATTGAGAGCGGCGGGCGTGAACAGACTGTCCATCGGCGCCCAGTCCTTTGACCCTGGCGAACTTGCGGTGCTGGAGCGGTTGCACACTCCGGACGACGTGACGGCCTCCGTGAAGTTGGCCCGGGACTCCGGTTTCCGCCGGCTGAGCCTCGACCTGATCTTCGGCATTCCGGGTCAGACGCTCGCCAGTTGGCAGGCCTCACTCAAGCGAGCCATGGACCTGGAAGTCGATCACCTGTCACTGTACGGGTTGACCTATGAACCCGGCACGCCCCTGGACTGCGCCCGGCAATCCGGTCGCATTAGTCCTTGCGGAGAAGGCCCCGAGGCCGAGATGTATACCGAGGCAGTCGAGCGAACCAGGCAGCGGGGCTTCGAGCAGTATGAGATCAGCAATTTTGCCCGCCCGGACCAGCGCTGCCGCCAGAACCTGATCTACTGGCACAACGAGCCGTATATCGGCGTGGGGCCGTCGGCGGCGGGATACCTCGACGGCAGGCGCTATCGCAACGTGGCAGACCTGGAGCAATACGTCCGGATGATAGACGACTCCGGGAAGGCCGTGTCGGAGTCAGAGTGCATCAAGGGAACGCTACTGGCTGGTGAAACCACGATGTTGGCGCTACGCCTGGTCGAGGGGATCAACGTCGCGAGTTTTGCGGTGCGACTGGGAATAGAGCCGCACGATTGCTTCTCTCGTTCTATAGAGCGTTACGTGTCGCTTGGGCTGCTGACGGCGAACCAGGACAACATCGCGTTGACCTCTCGCGGTCGCCTGGTGGCGGATTCGGTTATCGCCGACTTCATGACCGAACTGGACGAGGTGGACGAAGCGCTTATCGGATAAGCAGGCCCTTTACGGTGTGCCCAGACACCGCTATCGCACGGTCAGTCGACCTCGAATACAAAAGTGAGGACGATCTGTTCGGCTCCTGCAGCTCCGGCTGGCTGGGCTGTGGCCGGCGACGCGCTACGCACCGTCCTGAGTTGCAGGGTCAGCTGGTCGTCACTACCAAGGCGATACGGAAACACCAGGTAGCCGCGTATGGTCTGGCGCGGCTCGACAGTCTGGTCGATCAGCAGTTCTGAGAGAAACCGGGCCGTCCGCTGATACTCCGCGTAGGGATCGTAGGGTGGGCCGTAGTAGGCAGAGCCGCCCCACCAGAAGTTGGGGCCGCCCGCGTAGCTTGTCACGTAGGCGGGGTAATGTCGATGGTACACGCGGTACCGCCGGTAGGCGTGCCCTGACCGGCGATAGCAGTATGGTCGGTACGACGCGGTCCGGACCGACGCTGACTCGCGGGGGGCCCGGCCGAACGAACGCAGCAGGCGTTCAGGCGGAATCGGCTTGGTCCGCCGATCGAAGGGGTCGATCAGTTCAATCTGGTCGACAGTGATCGAGAGCGGCGACTCATGAAGGTTGGTCAGATCGACGAGGAAGCCGACTGGCTCGGCCCTTGACCCCCACGGCACCCGGACGGCGGTCACCGCGGCCTCCACACCGCCGGCCTGCTGGAGAACGGTTCTGCGGCCGTGCAGCAGAGTTTGATCGGCAGTCTCCAACCCGCGGAGACGCTTGCCGCATCCGGGGGCCGTCATCGCGGCCAAGGAGACGGCCAGGATGCCGAGTTGGGCCGAGCGCAGTCTCATGGCGTCAGGATTATACCCCCAACTGCGCGTGCCGCCCAAAACTTCCTGCACCTTCGGCGATGCTCGCGGGATGGCCTGCTGTGGGCCGAGCCCATATGATGCCCAGTGTGCCCGAGCTTTCGACCCATCGGGCAGCGGAGCGAACCGTATGTTGTTTCAGCCCCCAATACCCGCCACGTACACGGGACTCGATGCCGAGGAGATTGCCGAACGAATCGGGCAACACCGCCGCGCTCTCGGCCGGCGGCTGGTCATTCTCGGCCACCATTATCAGCAGGACGACGTGATTCGCTTTGCCGACTTCACCGGCGACAGCCTGAAACTATCGCAGATCGCCGCCGAACAGAAGCAGGCCGAGTACGTGGTCTTCTGCGGCGTTCACTTCATGGCGGAGTCGGCTGACATCCTCACAGACGATTCGGTCACAGTGGTTCTGCCGGACCTGTCGGCTGGCTGCAGTATGGCTGACATGGCTGAGATCGAGCAGGTTGAGGAGGCGTGGGACTTCCTGACCAGCGCGGCCGGCGGAACCATCGTGCCCATCACCTACGTGAACAGCACCGCGGACGTCAAAGCCTTCTGCGGCGTGAACGGCGGGGCCTGCTGTACCAGCAGCAACGCGCGACTCGTACTGGAGTGGGCCTTGCGCCAGGGCGAGAAGGTAATCTTTCTGCCCGATCAGCATTTGGGCCGTAACAGCGCGTATTCGCTGGGGATTCCGCTGGAGGAGATGGCGGTGTACGACCCGTCCCTGCCGGACGGCGGCCTGACTGTCGATCAAGTCCGCGGCGCCCGCATACTGCTCTGGAAGGGCCACTGCAGCGTGCACCAGTTGTTCACTCCCGAGCAATGCGACGACCTCCGCCGGGAAGATCCGGAATTCAAGATCCTGGTTCACCCGGAGTGTTCGTGGGAGGTGGTCCAACGG
>JANQGB010001336.1 GCA_028277545.1 Phycisphaerae bacterium
CAGCGCCGGACCTGGTTTGATGGCCTGGTGCGCAACGGCACTACCTACAACTACCGCAGCAATGTCAAGCGCGTCGCGTCCACAGAGCTGGCGACCTGGACGGAGACGATATACGACCTTTGGCTGCCAGGTGACGTGGTGTTCGCTGTTCGCGAGGTGACCGGCGGCGTTGCCCTCGAGGTGGACGGCGAGCCGGTCGACTGGCAGGTGCTCAACGTCAGCGCACGGCACTGGCGGGCAGGTCAGCGAACCGGCAACCTGATCGTGGGTGGCAACTTTGACCAGCCCGAGAACCACATCGGCTCGTGGGACGGGACTGAGTGGTTCGGGCTCGAGAGCGGCGCCGAGACCATCGTGACCTCGCTCTACGCCCACAATGGCAGGTTGTATGCAGGCGGGTACTTCGACGCCATTGGCGGCGTGTACTCCGCTCGCGTGGCCATGTGGGACGGCCAGCGCTGGTCGCCCATGGTGGGCGTGCCAGGCGGCACCTACGACAACGTGTTGGCAGTCGGCAGCTACGGCGATGACATTATTGTCGGCGGAGCCGATCTCCACTTTGGGTACTTCTCCGCCGGCATCATGGCCTGGGACGGATCAGGCTGGTACCAACTGGACTACGGCTTGTGGCGTGGAACGTTGGCCGGCTCCTGTCAATCCATGTGCGAGTATGACGGGAAGCTGATTGCCGGCGGGGAATTCAGCCGGGCCGGCAGCGCGACTGTCGAGAACGTGGCTCAGTGGGACGGGGCGTCTTGGTCCGCCATGGGGGATGGCCTCGATAACCTGGTAAAGGGCCTTATCGTTATCGACGGCACGCTCTACGCCGTTGGTAACTTCAATCACTCAGGCTCGACGACGGTTCGTGGCGTAGCTCGCTGGACGGGCAGCGCGTGGGTCGAGGTCGCCGGCGGCCTGGGCGAAGGCACGGCGCAGGCGGCGACGTCGTGGAACGGCAAGCTGGTAGTCGCTGGAAACTTCAGACTGGCAGACGGTGGCCCTGGCGAATTCGTCGCCGCCTATGACCCTGTCACGGATGAATGGGAGCAAATCGGCGGCGGCTTGCACAACCGCTGCTACGCGGCCTGTGTCAGTCCTTCCGGCAACCTGGTGATCGGCGGCATCTTCGGATTGCTTGCTGACGGCGGCGTGGGCACCAACCTTGTTGAGTTCGACGGCGTGGCGTGGCGGTCGATCGGATGGGGCTGCAATGAGAAGATATACGCGCTGGCCAGTTACACCGAGCGCCCGAGCCCCCCAATGGCACCGACCTCGCTGGTGGTCACGCAGACCGCATCAGGGACGATCCTCGTCACCGCCCAATACAACCGAGGCGTCGACCCCGATCCCGCCGACACCTGGCAGGTCGAGGTATTCAATAAGTCCACCGGCCTCGGCGGCTCCGAGGCGACGGAGGCGTTCGCTGCTGATCCTGTGGTCTATCTCTCCACGTCGATCAGCAGCGAGTTCTGGGTAGTTGGAGATGAGCTGGAGGTCACGGTCACGGTCGTGCGCTCGCGTGACGACGTGCCGAGCTCTCCGGCAGTGGACACGATAACGCTGATTGAGTAGCCGCTTCGAGCGGTGCTCGAACAGGCTTCGAGGCCTGTTCAAACTGGCATCAGATTCGACCGTTCTTGGGCCCCTACAGGCCCGAACGGTTGTTTTCTGCGCTATAGGCCGGTGGCAAAACCGGTGCGCTTTTGGCAAAACCTCGGTGCGCCTTAGACACAGGTTCGCGGCGAGTCGAATCGTGCAGCCGGTGTAAGGTCCGTGTTGCGACACCGGCGATGCTGGGTCGCGCCCGTCCGGATAGCTGAGACTGTTCCGGTCAAAGTCCTATAACAGCCTAACTGCCAACAACTTGCGGTGAATCGGCCGTTTGGGTGGCGGAGTCTGTTCGTTCTGGGGATTCTAGGGCGGCTGTGCAACATATGGCGGACTGGCCTAAGACATCTTCCTACATCTAGTGGGGAGCGCCGGTTTTTTGGCGCGATTCTGTCGGAATCGTTCAAGATTCCATGGCCCGCTCGACGATAGGATAATCGGACTTGAAGTACTGAGAGAGCGGACCGACGGAACGGTCCTGTTTGGGGCGACAACGGCACCCTCCCAGCAGACTCACCCGCATTTCAAGGATGAATGCGTGAGCCGGCAGCTCGCCGCGGTTCTTCTGTGGCCGCGGGCATGAGCGATGGTATACGGCCTCCGCCAGGGGTCTGGAGGTTCGCTGGGTAGTGCGTAGCGTGGGATGAGCCCGGTCTGGATCTCAGGCGGATCTCGGAACGGGGGCCACGGTGGCAGGAACATGAACGACATCAGCAACATCAACAGCGTTCCCGCAGTGATTCCGCTGACCGGTCGAACTGGTACAGCACAGCAGGAGACGCTTCCATCAACCGAACGCCTCGTAGAGGACGAAGTCGAAATCTCTGATCTCGGTGCGCTGTTGGCGCGGGTTCGCGATCTGCCCGACATCAGGGTGGACAAGATCGCTCGCATACGGGCAGAGATCGAGCAGGGCACCTACGAGACAGCAGAGCGACTCGAGGGTGCGGTAGAGCAGCTCCTCGAAGAGATTTAGACCAGCGCGACTCCGTCGCCCGAGCTTGGGCGGTTGGCGACGGTTTCCCCCTGTAATGCAACTTGTTATGGTGCGTGATCCGGAAGCCGGTTCGGCTTTCGGCGTGCGCTCGCCTCGCTGGCTTGACCAACTCACTGCCGGGTGGCCGTGCGGGCGGGGGCGTGGCTAAGGAAGTGCCTCAGAGTTTCCGGCGTGATCGGTCGACGCTTTTGGGCTGCGCCGTCAACGCTCGGGCGACCGCGCGAACTGAAGTTCGCGGCTCGTTACGATCCAGCGGTTTGAGGCACCACCCTAGCCGGCGAATTGTACAGGGAGGGCCGATTTGTCACGCCCGGAGACTGGTACCGGACTGGATGCCCACGACGCCCGTCGCCAGGCCCGCGAGCAGTTCGAGGCCTGGGCGCACACCTACGACCGCACGCTGCTGAATCACTTTTTGTTTCGTCCCTCCTACGCGGTGCTGCTGGAGGAGATCGCCCGCTGGCACGTCAAGAACGATCGCAGCTTCAGCGTGCTGGACGTCGGCTGCGGAACGGGCACGCTGGCCGGCCAGTTGGCCGCCACGCCCTGGCCGGTGACTGCCGTGGGGCTGGACTACGCACCATCGATGTGCGCCCAGGCCTCTCGCAAAGCGGCCGGCGCGGGTGCGTCCGATCAAGCCAGGTTTGTGGCGGGGGACAGCGAGCATTTACCGTTCGCGGATGGATCGTTCGACGTGATCACCTGCTCAAACTCCTTCCACCATTATCCGGATCAGCAGGCGGTGGTGAAGGAGATGCGCCGCCTGCTGGCGCCCGGTGGTCGGCTCATCATCATCGACGGGTTCCGCGACAACGTGATCGGCTGGTTCGTCTTTGATGTGATCATTACCCGCGTCGAGAAGGATGTGTACCACGCTCCCTGGTCGGTTATCCACGAGTACTTCGTTCGGGCGGGGCTGGCCAACATCCGCCGCCGCAAGTTCAACATCTGGTTTCCCGCCGTGGCCACGATTGGCGATGTGCCGTAGGCAGGTTGCTTCCGGGGCCATCGGCCTGGACGGCGGCGGTCGAGTCGGCGCCCTTTGGAGCCGGGAGGCTTCGAAGGAAATTTCCGCCGCCAGCGACGGCAGTGGTCTTGAAACTGATCGGACTTTCGGGCAATGATACCCGGCCTTATCGGGCGCTGGGGACGGCCAGCCGGGCGTTTCTTGGCGAACCCGCCCGGCTGGCGTGTCGATACATAGCGGGGCGCCGCTGTCCCAGGCCCGATCGAAGGTGATCGCAAGACACAAAGACTCAGGCATTGGCGCGCAGCGGCGCGGTTGGGGAAACGACCGACCGTCCGGACGCGCCGGGCGGAGGTCAGCGGCATGAGCCAACCAAACGAGGAAACGATGTCAGAACTGAGTCTGAGTATGCCGGTACACGATTCGCACGGCGGGTCCAACCGGCTGAGTGTACTGTCCTGGATTGCGATAGTCGCTGGTGTCGCGTTGCTGGCGTTCCTGATCTACCATTCGATGCACGCCGAGCACGCTCCGCCCGCGGATGGTGACCACGGGCATGTTGAGCACCACGGTCCTCCGGAGGGCTACACTCCGCCGCCGCTGTGGGCCTGCATCCCCTTTGCCGGGTTGTTGCTGTCGATCGCCATACTGCCGCTGCTGCCGGCCACCATGCACTGGTGGGAGAGCAACAAGAACCGGTTGTGCATAGCGCTCGTGTTCGGGGCCATGGCAGTGCTCTACTACCTGCTGGTGCATCCCATGACGGTGAACCACGCCACCCACCAGGCGGTCACCAGCGGCGTGGAGCAGGTCATCGGTGTGCTCGAGCACGCCATTCTGGCGGAATACATTCCGTTCATAGTTCTGCTGTTCAGCCTGTACGTGATCAGCGGCGGTATCTCACTCAAGGGCGACCTGGCCGCCCACCCGACGACCAACGCGGCCTTCATCGGTGTGGGGGCGGCGCTGGCCAGCTTCATCGGCACGACCGGTGCGGCCATGCTGCTGATCCGCCCGTTACTGCAGACCAACTCCGAGCGGCGCCACGTTCGCCACACGGTGATCTTCTTCATTTTCCTGGTCTGTAACGTTGGCGGCTGCCTGCTGCCCATCGGAGACCCGCCGCTGTTCCTCGGCTACCTCAAGGGTGTGCCCTTCCTCTGGACCCTGGGGCTGTGGCTGCCGTGGCTGGTAACCAGCCTCCTGCTGCTGGCCATCTACTTCGTGTGGGACACGATCGTCTACAAGAGGGAGAAGCCGGTAGACATCGCCCGCGACGAAACCCAGGTTCGCAGGTTGGCTCTGCGCGGCAAGGTGAACCTGTTCTACCTGCTGGGCGTGGTGCTCTGTGTCGGCATGGTCAAGCCAGGCGAGCCGTTCCCGCTGCTGGGCTTCACGACCTTCCCCTTCCTCCGGGAGCTGTTGATGCTGGGACTGGTGCTGCTGTCGCTCAAGAGCACCAACAAGCAGATACGCAAAGACAACGACTTCAACTACCACGCCATCCTGGAGGTGGCGGCCCTGTTCATCGGCATCTTCATCGCCATGCAGATTCCGATCGAGATTCTCAACGCCAAGGGTGCCTCGCTGGGCCTGACCAAGCCCTGGCACTTCTTCTGGGCCACGGGCACGCTGTCGAGCTTCCTGGACAACGCTCCGACCTACGTGGTGTTCTTCACCACGGCCGAGGCCATGACCCCCGACGGGGCGTCCGCGGCCGTGGGCCTGGCAGGCGGCGGGGCCGTTCTCAACAACCTGCTGGTGGCCATCTCGCTCGGCGCGGTCTTCATGGGCGCCATGAGCTACATCGGCAACGGCCCCAACTTCATGGTCAAGAGCATCGCCGAGCAGGGCGGCGTGAAGATGCCCAGCTTCTTCGGGTACATGCTCTACAGCGTGGTGATTCTGGTTCCGTTGTTCATCCT
>JANQGB010001352.1 GCA_028277545.1 Phycisphaerae bacterium
TCGAGGTGTTGGCGGCGGCCTGTCCGACCGGGGCGGCGCCACCATTTTTCGCCAGTGCCGTCCCGATCACAAGGGCTTCAACCCCGGCGTGCTTGCCAGACACGCCGACCAGGCCGCATGATACGCCCCGGTAGCAGGCTCGCGCGAATGACACGGGGCCCCTGTATGGTGCTGATGAGTCAGAACCCCCCGAATATGATGTTCAACCCGGGAGTGCTGGCGGTGGCCGGTTTCGTGGTGGTGGCCGCGATCGTCAGCTTCGGCAACCGCAGACAGCAGCGGGTGATGTGGGCGGCGGTGGCCCTGATTGGGTTGATGGTGATCTACCCGCCGTGGCTTGGCGAAACCTGGCAGCAGGCTGACACCGAGGTCGGCTACATCCACCAGTCGGTCAGCATGGGCTACTCGCCCCTGTGGAGCCCTCCCGAGCGACTGCTGTCCAACACCTTCAAGCCGATGGAACTTCACTGGGCGCGGCTGTGGAAGCAGATCGGCGCGGTTGCCCTGCTGACCGCGTTCGTTCTGCGTGCCTACCGCAGCAAGCGACGCCGGCGACGCCTGCCGGACCGCATCGTACCGGCGCCTGGTCCGGCACCCAGTCCCGAGGGCGATGAGTCTGCGCCGGCCGACCCTTATGAGTCCGATTCGCCGTAACGATTGAACCAGGCCCGCTGCTCGAACGGCATCTTCTCGGGCTGCGATGCCTGCTCGACCGGGATGCCGACAGGCAGCAGAATGCGGACCGTCTTGCCGGCAGGCACGCCCAGCATCCGGTCGACAGTCTGGGCGCGTTGCTCGACTCGTAGCCAGCCGTCAATCCATACGGTGGCGTAGCCCAGGGCCGTAACGGCCAGCAGCATGTTCTCGACGGCGGCGGCGCAGTCCTCGATCGCGAAGTTGTGCCCTTCGTAGACTGCTTCTGGCTCGACGTCGACGATGCAGGCAATCATCGCCCGGGCCTGCTGCATGGCCTGGTTGGTGGTATGCAGGCTGCCGATCCGCCGCACGAGCTCGCTGTCGTCCACTATGACGAACCGTGTGCTCTGGATGTTCTTACCAGACGGAGCCAGCAGACCTGATTGCACGATCCTGCGAAGGTCGTCCCGGGGCACATCCTGTTCCTTGAACGGCCCCCGGTAGCTGTGCCGCCTGGCAATCGCTTCAAACACGTCCATGGTGTGCCTCGCTCCTGGTGTCGGTCAGAAATCACACGCTGCCGTATTACTTCGTGGCCCGCATGCGTGCGGCATTCCGGGGCTACGCGGTCTGCGATTGTACGCAAGCCCGGCCTGGACCAACAGGCCTCGCGGGGAGCTAGCTACTTCTGGCACGTCTGCCGCAGGAGTAGGGCCTCAGCGAATCCGGCGTTCTTGGTCGACGCGTATTGGCTGCGTCATCGACTTTCGGACGGCCGCGCGAACTGAAGTTCGCGGCTCGTTACGGTCGAGGGCGTGAGCGCGAGCGGAAGTTGGCGGTTCGTTACGGGCGAGGGCGTCCGCGCGAACTGAAGTTCGCGGCTCGTTACGATCCGGTAGTTTCCCGGCGCTGGAGGAGATGCAGCGCCGGGCTGCGGCGGGGCGGCGGGGCAGCTCGCTGAGCCGCTTGTCCGAGCAACGTGTCGGGGCGGTGCCACTCGCACGGCAGGCAACCAGCGCCTACCGGCCAGTGCCGCGGTCAAAGCCGCCGAGCGGTCCACGTGTCGGTCCGCAGTGGAATGATGCAGTCGCCATCACCGAAATGCAGGCCCATCAACCGGCGGAGGTCGTCCTCGAAACGGGGCATCTCCTCCCGCGAGAGCACGTTCCGGATGTAGGAGACACTGCGGCAGAACCCGACGAAGGCCTCCTGGGGCGCCGTCCACTCCTGGCCATACGCGCGGTGCGCAGCCGGCCCGAACGCACGCGCCGCCGCTATCTTGGCCGCCCAATCCTGCTGCCGATACTCGCGCCGGTATCCGGGGTTGTAGCGCCCGACCAACCGCTCGAACTCCGCGACGAAGGCGCACCGCTCGGCGTCACGGTTGTTCCAGATCAGGGCCAACAGGCCGCCGGCGCGGAGGACGCGGGCGAACTCGGCCAGGGCGTAGGGTGGATTGAACCAGTGGAAAGCCTGCACCGCCGTCAGGAGTACGACCGATGCATCCGCCAGACTGATCTCCTCGGCGGTGGCGCAAACCGGCTGAATGGTTGGGCCGCCGGCCGCACCCTGGTCCTGGT
>JANQGB010001357.1 GCA_028277545.1 Phycisphaerae bacterium
CAGGTCACCGTCTATACCTGTGGGCCGGAAGTGATGATGCGGGCCGTCGCCCGACTTTGCGCAACCTGGCAGCTACCCTGTTACGCCTGCACCGAAAGAGCGATGGCCTGCGGAATCGGGACCTGCCAGTCCTGCGTCGTGCCGGTGCGCGAGCCGGCCGATCCCGAGGGCTGGAAATACGCGCTGTGCTGCACGGAAGGCCCGGTATTCGACGCAACGGAGATTCTCTGGGATCGGTGAGACTGCCATCGGGGTAGACTCTCGCGATCGTTCAGGGTAGACTTCGGGGCTGTTTTGAACTCGCCCGCGGAGCAGTCCCCCGGGGCGATCCGTGTGCGTGCCAGTCCGGCTCGGGGTGACCGGACCGGGTGTAGTGATTTAGGAGTTTGACCAGTGCCGAGACCGACCAAGACGATTCGCCGCCAGAAGACGAACGCCGCCATTGCCTGGAAGAAGGGCGACCGCAAGGAAGCGTACAAGCTGTGGGGCGAAGCGGACAAGGCCCGCAAGGAAGTTCAGGCCAAAAAGAAGAAGAACAAGATGGGGACCACCGCCGAGACGAGCGAAGAAGGCGAAGGCTCGGCGTCTGAAGGTGAAGGCTGATCGTCGTCCGCCGGGACGGCACCTCGATACGCCCGGCGCACCACCCTCAAGCTGTGCGCCGGCGCCAGGCGTGAACGAACCCACCCAGTCCAATCAACTCGCCGGCCGCAAGCAGCGGCCAGTTGAAGGGGTTCGGCATGCCGCCCGCGGATACGTGGCGGTAATCCCAACAACAGGCCGCGACGATCAAGACCCCACCAAGCACGACGGCCAACCAGTCGGCTGAGCCCAGAACAAGCGGACGGCCCACCGACTCGCGCCACAGCGCGAGCAACCCGCAGACGACCATCGATACCGCCACCAGCAGCGGGGCCAACACCGGACCGGTCCAGGGCACGGGAATGAGGAAGAGGATGTCCCAGGTCAGCACCGACGCAGGCCAGCCCAGCAGCAACTTGAGAAACACGTAATAGAATACGTCCCACAGGCCGAACGTCATCACGAATACGGCGAAGCGCTCGCGGAAGTTGTGCCCGGCGGCCAGCGCAAAAGCCACCAGCAACAGTATCGTGGCCACCTCCCGGCCCAACTCCGTTGCCAGGCGGCGAGCGTTGTTCTCGTCCAGTGCGGTGAGCTGGTGGGGTTGAATCAGCGGAAAGAGCTCGCCCGGCTCGGCCCCGGGGTTGAGTTCGATACGTACCGGATCGTACAGCGCCCGCAGGTAAACGACGACGGCCGCCTCTATGTAGCCGAAGGAGACGCCAAACAGGGCAACCGATACGAGCACGCGCCGGAGCCTCACCGGTGAGTGATCGGGGCCCGATTTGCCATTCGCAGACATCGAGTCCTCGCGGGCAATACGCCGTACCGCCACGCCACCTCGGCACACCAGCGCCCT
This sequence comes from Phycisphaerae bacterium, assembly GCA_028277545.1. Classification (GTDB taxonomy): domain Bacteria; phylum Planctomycetota; class Phycisphaerae; order UBA1845; family UBA1845; genus JANQGB01. The sequence goes on from JANQGB010001357.1 coordinate 1,442, forward strand.
GACGCTGCCCGGTCGGGCGGCTACTACTCGTCGTGGGCCCGATGCACTGGGTTCGATCCGCCGGTGGCCTGCTTGCGTTCCAGCTTGGCCTTGATCTCGGGTCGCAGGTCCAGTCCGAGTTCCCGCAGCTGCTCATCCACAACCGGGGCCGGCGCTTCGGTCAACGGGCAGACAGCCCGCTGAGTCTTGGGATACGCGATCACGTCACGGATTGAGGGGACGTCCGCCAGTGACATCACCCAACGATCCAGCCCGAAGGCGATCCCGCCGTGCGGCGGAGCCCCGTAGCGCAGGGCCTCGAGCAGGTGCTCGAACTTGGCCTGAGCCTCCTCTTCGGAGATGCCGAGTTTCTCGAAGACTGTGTGCTGCACGTCCTGACGATGAATACGGATGCTGCCCCCGGCCATCTCCATGCCGTTGAGCACCAGGTCGTAGGCCTTGGCCCGCACCTTGCCCGGATCGCTGTCCAGCAACGGCAGGTCTTCGTCGCGCGGAGCGGTAAAGGGATGGTGCGTGCTGAAGAAGCGACCTTCCTCCTCGTCCCAGGCCATCAGGGGGAAGTCCACCACCCAGAGGAGATTCCACAGACCCTCCGGGATGAGTTCCATGATCTCGGCCAGGCGGCTGCGGGTGAAGTGCAGATATTTGCACACTTCGGCGAAACTGCCCGCGGCGAAGAAGATGGCATCGCCGGGACCTGCTCCCAATTTCTCGCAGAGCGGCCCCTGGACCGGCTGGAGGAACTTGGCGACGCCGGTGGCCAGCTCGACCCCACCGTCCTTGGCGGTCACCTTGGTGACCGGCAGACCACCGGCCCCGATCCCCTTGATCTCCTCGGCCAGGCCATCGGTAATCTTGCGGGTCAGCGATTCACCGCCCGGGACGACAATGCACTTCACCATACCGCCCGCGGCGATGGCGTCCTTGAAGACCTTGAACTCCGTCTGGTCGGCCAGGTCGGTGATGTCCTGCAACTCCAGTCCGAAGCGGGTGTCCGGCCGGTCGATGCCGAAACGGTTCATGGCCTCCTCTTCGGTCATCCGCAGGAAGGGCCGTTTAACGTCTACGCCTATGCCATCCTTGAAGATCTTGACGACGCAGCCTTCGACCGTGTCCATGACGTCCTCCGCCTGGACGAAGGACATCTCCATATCGAGCTGGGTGAATTCCGGCTGGCGGTCGGCCCGGAGGTCCTCGTCGCGGAAGCAGCGGACGATCTGGGCATAGCGGTCGAAGCCGGCGATCATCAGGAGCTGCTTGAAGATCTGCGGAGACTGCGGCAGGGCATAGAATGAACCTTGCTGTACGCGCGATGGTACCAGGTAGTCCCGGGCCCCCTCAGGCGTTGACTTGGTCATGAACGGCGTCTCGATCTCAATGAAGCCGTTCTGGTCGAAGTAGTCGCGGATGGCTTTGGAGATGCGGTGCCGCAGTTGGAAGATCTTCTGCATCCGCGGGCGCCGCAGGTCGAGATAGCGATGCTTGAGGCGCAACTCCTCGCTGGCTTCGACGTGGTCCTGAATCTCGAAGGGCGGAGTGTCGGCCTTGGCCAGCAAGTCCACCTCGTGGATATTGACTTCTATCTCGCCGGTGGGGAGCTTGGGATTTACGTTCTCCCCACGAGGAGCGACTGTGCCGCTGACGGCGATGACGTCCTCGTTGCGCAGAGCCCGGGCGGTTTCGTGGGCCTGGGGATCGGTCTGGGGGTTGAATTTCAACTGGGTGACGCCATCGGCATCCCGCAGGTCAATAAAGACCATGCCGCCGTGGTCGCGATAGGTGTTCACCCAGCCGGTCAGGAGCACGTCCTGTCCGACATGCTCGCTGCGCAGCGCTCCGTTACGATGGGTCCGCTTGTTGTATGCAACTGCCACTGTTGTTCCTCCGACAAAGCCCGTTCCGTGGGCGACGGTTTTATGTGGAGAAGGCCCAAAACGCAATGGACACGCTCAGCTTTCCGGGCTTGCGGCGGTTGGTCGACATGGCAGTCCGTTGTGACTGGAGACCTGAACCGAACGGGGACCGGGAACGGGCGGGTAACCGGCGGGCTGAACAGCCGCCCGCCCGCGAGTCGCCGAGCCGTCGGGGAAAGTAGACCGATCTCCTGGTGCGAGCCTGATTTGGGGCGTTAGCGGCCGGCCAGACAGCCACCCCGATGGCGCCTGGAGTCGTCACGAAGAAACGCTGAGACCCAGCCGGTCAGGGCACGATCTCGATGTCTTCCACGCCGTTGAGATCCCAATCGACGGCCAGTTCCTCGCGGAGCCGGGTGCGCCATTCCGCGTGAAGGTCCTGGAAGAGGTAGTTTGTGCCACCGTAGTGGCGGTCGCTGAAGCGATTGCCGTTGCGCCCGGTGGTGCCGGCGTCGTTGGCTTCACCGGCATCGATGAAGCTGGTCATGGTCAGCATGGCGGGGTCGCCGCAAGGGCTGCCGCAGGCGGATTCCTCGTTGGAGTCGCCCAGAATGGGCAGCTTGGGCCGAATCTGGGACCGGCTAGCCGCGGCCCAGGGGTCTGGTTGGGTGGTGTCGCCGAAGGTGCCGTCCTCGAGAATGTTGTACGTGCCGGCCGACCAAGCCGGCAGGTATACGCGGTAATGACCGCTGCTGACGCCGTGGCGAGAGCTGGCCTTGCAGATGAAGTACTCCTCCCACTTGCGGCCCTCGATATTGCGTTGGACGGGGAAGTTCTCGGCCACGCGGACCTGCTCCTTGTAGACGAAACTCCAGAGAATCTCGGTCCAGCCGTAGGTGGCCAGGATTTCGCCTGGATTCTCGGGGTCTTCGACGTTGTACATGGCGGGCGGCAGGAGGTCCGTGTAGTTGTTCTCGTAGGTGGCCAGGCCGTTGCCATATTCCTTCAGCCGGGCGAGGCAGTGGACACCCTTGGCCTGGTCGCGGGCGCGCGTCAGCGACGGCATCATGATCGAGATTAGAAGGCTGATGATGGCCACGACGGTGAGCAATTCGATAAGCGTAAACGCGCGGGGCGCTCGCCGAGCGGGGAGATTGGTCATCATGCGGGCTCCTGCGGCCGGTATCCGGCGACTGTCGCCGCCACACCGCTGGTGCGGTGGGCAATTATACAATGGTAGCACTGGCCAGGGTGCTAATCAAAGAGCGGCTCGGGACTCCCCAGCGATTCCGCAAGTGTGGTCTGTAGGCATTGAGGGACAAGGACTTGTGTGCGGATTTCGATGGGAGCATGTTCGCAATTGGGTTTTGGGGTTGGTTTGGACGGGGAGGCCCCAGCCTCAAGGTTGGAGAGGTTTCTCTGGTGGCGATGGAGGATG
>JANQGB010001366.1 GCA_028277545.1 Phycisphaerae bacterium
AACCGTCGAACCCGCTTAAACGGGCTTCTACTGGCGCGGGTCCACCCTTCGGCCCGCTCGGACTCAACTGCGGACCGTAGGTGCGGGCATGTCTGAAGACCACCATCGAGGGCCCCGGAGACCTGGAGGTCCAACATGACAGGCTTTGGCTCTTGGCCTTGGCGCTAGGCCCGGCATTCATGCCGGGCTCAGCAGACCGGCACTCACAACTGTGCCCGCTTCAGCGGGCTTCTCGTGAAGCGGGTTCACCCTTCAGCCCGCTCGGACTCGACTGCGGACCGTAGGTGCGGGCATGTCTGAAGACCACCATCGACAACCCCGGAGACCCGGGGGCACGCATGACAGGCTTTGGCTCTTGGCCTTGGCGCTAGGCCCGGCATTCATGCCGGGTTCAGCAAGTCGGCACTCATAATAGAGCCCGCTTCAGCGGGCTTCTCGTGGCGCGGGTTCACCCTTCAGCCCGCTCGAACTCTACTGTGGGCCGTGTGTGCGGCCATGTCTGAAGACCCCATCGAGGACCCGGGTGAGCCGGGGTCATGTATGACGGGCGTTGGCTCATTAACCCGGTATGAATGCCGGGCCTAGCGCCGTTGTCTGGCAGAGCGGGCATAGAGGTACCACTCCTGCGTGGTTGCGATGGAGCCCGAGGCCGGCAACGCACCGTCCCGAAAAGCACCGACCTTGCTGTCGTACACTACCACTCTGCCCGACGTGGCAGATCGCCGGGCCTGTCATTGCATGCTGGCGCGGCATGTTCCGCTCAAGAGAGCGTCTCCGCCGGGGCGTTCTTTCTTCACCAGTTGCTGCCATCGCTGGCTGCAACCCGGCAGGATGTTCACCACGTTGTGGCCGTAGCAAGCGGGATACGACAGGTCTGTGCCATTGGCATGCGTGACCGGGAGCGCAGGCGAGTACAGACCGCCGACACCTGTCCCCTGCGGTTTGGCGCCATCCACGCACTGGCGCGGCCACCTGCTCCACAACGAGCGGAGCAATTCTCCCAATCGGCTGGAACGGGAACGAAGACTATCCGCGCAAGTCCATTTATTAGAGTAATTTACGTCCGGGCTTGAATCGCAGACCGAAATAGGTTATATAACCATTTACCTGGGCATCTTGTGTAGCCGTCGTCCAGCCCGATGGGCCGCGACGGTACGTTTCTAGTCGTAAGGGTATTGGAGGAGGTGGCAGATGCATTACCTACGTATTCTCCTGGTTGTGTTGACAGTCGGCGTGCTGGCCACGTCGGCCTCGGCGGAGGGACTCTTGCTGATCCCTGATTCAGGGAATGACAACGTGTGGGCATTCGATCCATTCGATGGCTCACTGGTCAGCAACAATTTCATCCCGGACGACGGTCGCCTGAGCCTGCCCATCACGCCGGTCGACACCGGCAATGGCACTATCATCGTCAGCGACCAGAGTGCCGACGCGATCTTCGAGTATGGCTACGACGGCAGCTACATTCGCACGATCGCGGACAACCCCGGCAGTGGGATCGACAACGTTCGCGGCATCGCCGTCCATAACAACCACATCTACGCCTGCGTAGACGGCGGAACCACGCCCGACTCGATCCAGCGGTTCAACATGGACGGCACCGGCCAGACCACCTGGGCGACCGGGATCGGCAGCGCGTGGTACATCAAGTTCCGCGACAACGACGTCCTGGTGTCCAACAGCACGGGCGATCTCATCGAGCGCTTCAGCTTTGCCGGCTCGATGCTCGCCCCGTTCCATGACTCCGATGGCGTCGCGGGAATCGACTTCCCGCAGCAGCTCTTCCAGACCGGCAGCGGCAACATCTTCGCCGCCGGATTCAGCACGCCGGCCGGAATCTACGAGTACGACTCCACCGGCACCGAGCTGAATTACTTCGACATCGATCTGGCCATCCGCGGCGTGTGGGAGCTCGGCAACGGCAAGCTCCTCTATACCGGCGGAACGCGCGTCGGCACCTACGACACGGTGACCGGCGAGACGATCGACGTGATCAACGAGTTGGGGGCCAGCTTCCGGCACATCGGGTACAGCCCGGTTCCGGAGCCGGCCAGCCTGCTGCTGCTGGCGCTTGGCGGCCTGGTGGCTCTCCGCCGCAGGTAGGCGAGCGCCGTACGCTGTAGCGCACAACACAATCCCCTAGCAGAACGCGCCCAGGGCGACGCTGAGATCGACATCGTCGCCCGGGCGCGTCTCGTTTTGCGTCGGCTGTCGGCGAAGAGAGCAACAGGCCATCCGACCCATGCCGGGTGATGGTCGGTGCATCAGGCCGGCCGGCTGGCCGCGCCTGGGGAGTTCAGTGCCACACCATGGCTGTTCGATCAGCGATCCGACCAGCCTCTCATTCGGCCGACACCCAGGACGGCAGCCAGCAGGCCGACGGCTATGCACACGATGTACAGCCCCGCGCCCACCTCCCAATCCAGAGCCCAACTCAGCAGCGGGCCTACGAACACGCCGTAACTGATGGCCAGCACGCCGCCAAACAGAAAAGCCTTGGCCGCCGGGTCCTTACGCTCGTTCATGGGCCGTTCCCTGGAGTCGGCTAGCGTCGAGTGCCGTCCTTCGTCTGGCGCCCGAGATGTTCGCTGATCGCACAGTCGAGTTGCGGCTGATAGCTACAGACTAGGCCAAGCGGCAGTCGCGGGCAACCCGTCACTACCCGTTTGCCAGCCGGCATTTCCGGTACAGCGTCGGGGCGCCAGCCGGACATCGGCACTACAGTCGGCATCCGCCCGGTCGCGCAACGCGCCCCGCCTGCTCGGCCGCCGGGCCCGGGTAACTACGACTTGCCCTGGGCTATCGAGCACAGCACCTGGCAGCCCTCGATAATCTTCTCGTCGGGCACGGCGTAGCTGACGCGGAAGTGGCTGTCCCGCTCGCTGAACACGTTGCCCGGAATGATCAGCACGTTGTGGGCGATGGCCTCCTCCACGAAAGCGGTGGCGCTGGCGAAACCGGCCGGCGCTTTCGGGAAGATATAGAAACCTCCGGAAGGTCTGACGAATTCGAAGGTACCCTCCAGGGCCGAGACTACCAGGTCTCGCTTGCGGCGATAGTCGCTGACGTGCTGAGACACGTCGGTCGAAAGGGCCGTGAGGCAGGCGTGCTGGGCCATGCGCGGGGCACAGACGAAAGTGTACTGCTGCAGCTTGGCCATCTGGGCGACGACGTCGGCCGGGCCCGCGGCGTAGCCCATCCGCCAGCCGGTGATTCCGTAGCTCTTGCCGAACCCCCCCAGCAGCAGCGTCCGCTCCGGGGCGTGCCGCACCGGCGTGGGGCAGGGCCCGTCGTAGGAGAGCACGGTGTAGATCTCGTCGCTGACCAGCAACGCATCGTGACGGCGGGCCAGCTCCGCCAGGGCCTTGAGCTCGGCGTCGCCGGCCACAATGCCGGTCGGGTTGCCCGGCGAGTTGACCAGAATCATCTTGGTCCGATCGCTGACGGCGGCCTCGAACTTCTCGGGCTTCAGCTTGAAGTCGTCGTAGCAGTCCACCACTACCGGCGTGCCGCCGAAGAGATTCACCAGGTGTTTGTAGGACACGAAGTAGGGGTCCCCGATGATCACCTCGTCGCCGGGGTTCAGGCAGGCCATCATCGCCAGCACCAGCCCGCCGGAAACGCCGCAGGTGACCAGCACGCTGGGCTCCCAGTCGTAATCGGCCTTGAGTTGAGCCCCGATCTTCTCCCGCAGTTCGGGCAGCCCGTGCGTGACGGTGTAGCTGTTGTGGCCCTCCTCGATGGCGCTGATCGCGGCCTGCTTGATCGGGTCGGGGGTGTCGAAATCGGGCTGGCCCATCGACATGTCGATGGGGTCGGTCATCTTGGCGGCCAGATCGAAGATTCGTCGAATACCAGAAGAGCCGATCGTTGTCACCTTCTCCGCCAGGAACTGTTGGCTGCTCATGATGGTCTCCCTTCAAAACCGCGATGCGCCGGTACCCTGCGGCATCCTGGCCGCCCGTTACCCAACAAAAAAAGAACCGCTGTGCCGGTGTAGCAGCAGCGGTTCGAGATTGCAAGACGGATACCGCGGGCGTCAGGACTCGGTCTTCTCCTCGGTGGTGGTGGCCTCAGCCTCCTCCTCCTTCTTGGCGGCCTTCTTCTCCTTTCCGCCGGCGCTGCTCTTGCGGTGAGCTACCTTGGGCAGGCCCAGAGGGTCATCGCCCTCTTTCCAGCGGTCTTCTTCCTTGAGCTTCTCGATGCGCTCCGCCCGGGTCAGCACGTTGCGATGACGGGCCAGGGCGCCCTTGCTCTTCAGCGATTTGTCCAACGACATTAACCAACACTCCTTACCACGTCTCGGCGGTCAGCTTCTTGAAGTAGCCCTCCAGCCGATATCGACCACCAGCTTTGAAATAAGCCTCACCCAGCGATCGGACCTGGGAGAGAAACCTGTCCGCTTGTTCACGCTGCACCGGATCGTCGCGATTGAACCCCTGGGCGGCGATCAGGCGATACTTCCAGTCTCCGCCGAGCTCGATCAACTCGGCCTCGACCCCGTTGTCGCGCAGGTACTGCTGCGCGGTAAGAGCATCCTCCCGGGCGTCGGCCCTGAAATCCTGCACCACGATGTAGGTGTACCCCGTCACCCAGGGCACGCCGCCGCCGTCGTCCGCCCACTGCGGAGCGGTTGAGGCTCGGGTCGGCGAATCGCTCCCATACGTTACCGGCGATGCCCCCACGCCATCAAACAGGCCGTCCGTCGGCAACTCTGCCCGCCCGGCCTGTATATCGTCCTGCACGGCTGCCTGGTAGCCGGCTTGCTCTCCCCGCTCCACACCGACGCCCAGACCCAGCCAGTAGGCGCCAAACAGCAGCACGCCCACTACAAACACCACCACCGCCAGCCCCACGCTGGTCAGCGAAACGCGGACCTGCCCGCCGATAACCTCAACCAGCGGCAGATTCTCGCCACCTGGCGGGGCGCCGGCGCCTTCCCGGGGCCCCACTCTTTCCGGCTGCGCCGGCCTCTTCGCCTCGGCTGCCGGCGATCCAGGCCCGCCAGCGGTCTCGGTGGTCCGCTGCCGGGAATCTGGTGCGTCCGGGGGCTCTCCGGAGAGCTCGCCATCCTTGAGCAGCTCGAACAACGCCAGCCCATCCTTCTGTTTGGGCATGGTTTAGGCCTCCGTGCGCAGCGTGGCGGGCTCCCGGAACCCAGCCGGACAAGCATAGCCAAAACGGTTCGGATTTCAAGCGCCGCTGCCCGGGACAGTAAGCCTCAGCCGGGGAACTCGCCCGGAGAGACTCCTATCTCGATGATGCTGCAGGCCAGGATCGGATCCAGCCCCAGCCGCCTTGCTTCGTCCACCAGGGCGTCGCTCTCCGCGCCCGGGTTGACGTAAACCTCCCCAGGATTCACGGCCGCGATGGCCGGCAGCAGCTTCAGGCCGACCGCCGGCGGCAGGTACAGCGAGACACGCTCGATCCTGGTCCGTATCTGGTCGAGCGCCGCGAAGCTCTTGAGCCCCTCGATCTGCTCGGCCTTCGGATTTACCGGGAAGACCTCCCACCCCTGACGCAGGTAGGCCCGGACGGCCTTGTTGCCGTACTTGCTGCGATCGGTGGAAGCGCCGACGATGGCGACGGTTGGCCTGGTCACGTATGACTCCTTTGCCCGCAGATCAGCGCCCCGCCACGCCCGCCGGCTGCGGGCTGGCCTGGGCCACCGCCAGCAGGAACAGGTTCAGGTCGTCTGGCAGAATGGTAGCCTGCTCCTGGAGCCGGGCGACAAGTTCGTCCACCAGCAGGTTGAACTGGTGGTCGCGATAGGACTTGCGCAGCGAGATCTGAATCTCGGCGAAGTCCGGGTCCTGACGAGGCTGAATCTGCCCCACACGCACCAGGAAAAACGCATCGCTGCCCTCCACCGGTCCGCTGGTGCCGCCAGGCGGCAACTCGAAGAGGGTGGCCACCACCGGGGCGAAGCGATCGGTCATGCTGTCGGTGCCTATCAGCCCCCAGGATCCTCCGTGGGCGGCTTGCACGCCGGCGGAGTGCTTCCGGGCGGTCTCGCCGAAGTCGGCTCCGCCGTCAAGCTCGGCCCGCACTTGCTCGATGGCCGCCAGGGCTGCGGAGGGTTCGTCGCCCTTGGGAATCTCGATCAGCAACAACTCCCGCCGCTCGGGCGTGGTGAGATCCGCTTTGCGGGCCTCGAAGAAGT
>JANQGB010001383.1 GCA_028277545.1 Phycisphaerae bacterium
ATCGATGTTGTGGTCCTTGTGCACCTGATCCCAGAAGTCCGCATCGCTGGGGGCGCCGCGCATGACGTTGCGCCCCTCGCCCAGGTGCCGCCTGACCCGCTCCGCGTCGATATCGACACCCACGTCGGTGTCGCCGTGCAGCTCGACCATCTTGTCGTAGGCGCCGGTGCCGACCCGCCCCATGCCGAAGACCGCGATGGTGGCATTCCTGGTATCCAGCAGCTGGTCTTCCGGCAGACGTTCCGGGCGTTGGAATCTCAGCCAGAACGCTCTGTGGCGGCGGTAGATCCTGTCGTCCCGGCTGCTCAATGGCGCGGCGATGATAAACGAGACCGACAGCGCTATCGATATAATCGCCAACCACTCCGTATCCAACCAGCCATTGGACACCGCGATGGCCGCCACGATCAGACCGAACTCGCTGTAGTTGCTCAGGCTCAGTGTCGCCAGCAGGGACGTGCGCGCCCGCAGCAGAAAACCGGTCATCAGGCCGTAGTACAACATCGACTTGAGGAAGACGAGGGGCACCAGGAGCAGGCCGATCACCAGGGCCTCGATCGATAGCTGGCTGGTCATTCCGATGGACAGGAAGAACCCCACCAGGAAGAGGTCCTTGAATCCCATCATGCTCTTGGCCATCTCGTTGGCCTTGGGGTGCGTGGCGAGCAGGAGGCCCATGACCAGCGCGCCCAGATCGTCCTTGACCCCGCCGAGCTCGAACAGCTCGGCCCCGCCGAGCGCCAGCACCAGCCCGTACAGGACCAGCAGCTCGCCATGACCGGTGCGCTGCAACAGCAGATGGAACAGCGGGCGCATCGGAATCAGCAGCAACAGCAGCAGGACCCAGTGCGACGGCAGCTTGCCCGTGGAGGCCGCCAGGAACACGACGGCGGCCACGTCCTGCATCACCAGGATGCCGATGGCGATCCGGCCGTACAGGGACTTCATCTCGCCTTTCTCTTCCAGAACTTTCGCCACGAACACGGTGCTCGAGAAGCTCAGGGCAAAGGCCAGCATCAGGGTGGTCTTGACATCCAGGTCGGCGAACAGCGGCGCGCCGATGAGTGCCAGTGAAAGGAAGATCACGCCGAATATCGCAACCACCAGGCCGAGGTGCAGAGTGGTCACGGCCCACACCTGGGGCCTCAGCATCACCTTGGGGTTCATCTTGAGGCCGATCGTGAACAGCAACATGGTGATGCCCAGATCCGCCAGCTTCTGGAGCACTTCGCCGCTGGTGATACCCAGGTAGTTCAGGAGGAAGCCGGTGGCGAGAAAACCCACGAGCGGAGGCAAACCTATCAGGCGCACACCGAACCCGAGAACGAACGCCAGGGAGATCCAGACGACGTCACCGACGGCGATGGCTACCAGCTCGAAATCCATGGATTCAACGCTAAGGCGGATTGAGGCTCCGTATCAAGTAGCGGAGTCAAAGGGTCCGACGGGAGCGGGCGCTACGCTACCCGACGAGCCGTAGATCGAGGGCCCGCCTCGCGAGTCTGCGCCCGTGAAACGCGTCGTGTCGAACACACGGCACCGGACGGCGCATGTTTCAGAATTGTTACGCAGAGGGCGAACCGTCGGGGTGGCACCGACGACGAAACCGGCCACCCCACTCTCCACG
>JANQGB010001422.1 GCA_028277545.1 Phycisphaerae bacterium
GCAGTGGATGGTGGACCGCGATGCGCTCAACGAACGGCCAGTGGCCTGTGACTTCCACCCGGCGTACATGGAGGCCCCCGAGGGCTGCTTCCGCTACGACTTCCAGATTCCGGAGGCGGAGTGGTTCTGGCAGGAGCCGGGGCCGACCGTCTACTGGGTGAGTATCTCCGCGTTCTATCCGCCCGGCACCGGGGTCGACCACGTCTGGGGCTGGAAGACCCGCCCGCACTTTGACATCGACTATGCGGTCAAGATCTGGACGCCCACGGCGCCCGAAATCGGCGCCACTTTCGTGGAAGGCGCGCCGATCGCGGAGGGTTGGGACCTGGCTTTCGTCATAACGACCCAGGACGTGGGGGCGCCGCTGGAGACAAAGTGGATCCAACCGGTGCACGACGGCCTGTCTGGCTTCGACGTCGCTTCCGGTTTGTGGTGGAACGAGGACCCGCAGACCTCCATCAAGTGGGAGCAGCCGCCCGATCCTGCCGGAGCCTGTTTCTACGGCTGGGATGAAGAATCAGCCTGGTGGCCCGGGCCGGGGCAGATCGTCGCCGACGACTGGCCCTGCACCGACGCCCGGCCAGTCTCCGACATCCACTGGTGGGGGTCCTACGTGTTCTGGAACCAGGATGGCCCGCCGCCTGACGCGCCGGAGCGATTCCACATCGGCATCTGGAGCGACGTTCCGGCGGACGATCCCGGCAACCCCTACCCCTTCAGCCATCCGGGAGAGATGCTGTGGGAGTATCGCGTACCCAGAGAGGAACTCAATGAGACGATGGTTGGCTGTGACGAGCACCCCGGTCATTTCCCGGACAGTTGCTTCCGGTACGACCTTCTGCTGCCACCGGACCAGTGGTTCTATCAGGAGCCAGTCGGCGACCCCTCCGTCTACTGGCTGAGCATTGCCGCGGAATACGATAACGGCCCGCCCTGCGCCTGCGACGGAGACATCAACGAGGATGGCGCCATCACCGTGGTCGACCAGCTCACCGTGCAGATCAGCCAGGGCTGTCCGGTCGGAACCGGCGATCGAACCTGTGACCGGGCCGACATCAACTGCGACGGGGTTGTGGATCCGGTGGATCTCGGCATCGTGCAGTGCCAGATCGGAACCTGGCCGCCCTACGCGGACTGTTGTATCGACACACCGTACGGCGACGGGAATCCGTGGGGCTGGAAGAGTCGGCCGCTGATGTACAACGATAACGCCGTCCGGATCTTCAATCCTACCGATCCGGTACCTGGTTCGATGTTCGACATCGGTGAGCCCATATACGATAACCAAGGCGAGGCGTGGGACATGTCCTTCGTTCTGACCTCGACGGAAGAGGGCGTGAACCGCGTGGTAGCTGACGACTTCATCTCCGACGGCCGGCCGATCAGGGCCCTGCGTTGGTGGGGAAGCTACCTCGACGAAACGTACGCCCCGGATGCGAGTGGCTGCAACGTCGAAGAGGAGGGCTTCACCGGTCCCTGGGGGCCGGAATACTGGTGCATCAACACCAGCTTTGCCGTGTTGGCTCAGTCGTTCACGCCGGCGAACGACTTCACACTCTGCAAGGTTAAGGTCTGGCTCAGGAACGGCGGCGGCAACGTCACCCTGTACGTGCAGGACGATGCCTCTGACTCGCCGGGCACAATCTACACCCAGGCCACTCGCCAGGTCGGAGCCACGGAGCAGTGGTACGAGTTTGATGTGCCCGACGTCGCCCTGGCTGCCGGACAGGAATACTTCATTCGTGTCGGGCCCGGTTGCATGTGGTGCCGCTTCCAGGACATGGACGGCGGTGACCCGTATCCTGGCGGCCACGCCTACGGCAACGGTGTGCGAGTAGACGACGAAGCACCCGGCCGGACGGACCACATGTTCATGACCTACAGCACGGGCGCCGGCGCGGAACCCTACGTGCTCGACGGCTGGTTCATCAGTTTCCACCATGCCGAGCCGGCCCAGGCGTTCCCTGGCTGCCCGCCGATGCTGGTGGCCGGTGACGATCCGACAGCGGTGGGTGTCTATTACGCACCGGCCGACGCCGTGGGCATCTACGGCCTAGACATGGTCGACTGCTTCGGACACCAGGTATACGAGTATGCCGTGGACTTCGCGCGCTGCTGCCTGCTCTGCTCGCAGCCCGATCCGCGCACCGGACTGCTGCCCGCCCAGCCATGGGCCTTCGAGGAGACAGCGGAGTTGCACTACTGGATGGGCATCCAGGCAGTCGTAGGCGTAACCTGGGATTCCGAAGCGCAGATGTGCGGCTTTGAGGACCGCATTCTGACCGGTCACCTGCCCTCGCCCAACACCGCCGACGGACACTTCTGGGGCTGGCACACCAGCCCGGCCGACGTGATGCCCAACGGACCTCTCTTCGGCGCGTGCTATGGCGAGGTGGTTGGCCACACGGGTGGCTTCACCCAGGACGACTGCTGGGAGTACGACGACTGGGACAAGCAAATCTGGATGTGCCCCACGACTCCGTTCATGGATCAGGTCGACATGGCCTTCGAACTGCTCGCCCCGCCCTGGCCGGTGATTGGCGGCGTGTCAAGCTGCATAGCGCACGGCGGTCTGGCCACGCCGTACTGCCTGCCGATCGGGCTCGGCGATCAGGCTTTCGACGAGTTCTCCAACGATCATGGGTCTAACGTCGAGCCGCGGCTCAGTGGCGTGAAGGAACTGCGGCTCACCATGACCAAGGACATGGATCCGGCCACCGTCGTCGCGTCCAATGTCCAGCTCAGTTGTACGACCGGTTACACAGGAACGGTCGCTGCCTCGCTGAGCGGCACCAACGTGGTGGTCCTGACGCTGAGCGACTCGCTGCCGCACGAGGACTGCTGTGAGGTCGGACTTGCGGGAATGACCTCCGCACCGCCGGATAGCTACCCGGTGACCGACAAGTACTACGTGGCCCGCCTCCAGGGAGACGTGAGTCGCGACGGGATCACCAACACGGTGGACTTCTCGGCGATCAAGGCACGATTCGGCCAGACAACGACGGCTGCGAACTACGTGTGGGACATCAAGGAGGACGGAATCATCAACAGCATCGATTCGTCCAACGTGAAACCCAGATTCGGCGACCGCATTCCGGACTGTCCGTAGTCTGCCGTTTCGGGGTTGGCAAGCCGCCTGACTTCAACCTTCCGCCCGCGACCTGCTGTACCACGCAGGGCGCGGGCGGGCTCTCTTGTGCTGTAACCGAGCCGAAGTCCCGACCGATCCCGCTTGACCGCTTCGGCCTCGGCCGTTTCCACGATGACCTGCTGACTGCCGACATGGGCGCCTGCGAGTACGGCCCACCATCGCCGCCCCCACCCGTCGTCGACGGCGACGTAAACGTGGACGACTGCCGGCTGTTCCAGTAGCAGTTCACCGGCCCGCAGTAGGCAGGCGGCGAACCCGGTGCCACCCAACGGCCGCGTCAATACTACTGGCCGCGACGGCGCTGGTGCCTCGATAACTGCTCGTACGCGTGGCGTCGGCCAGCAGCCGTCTCGTAGCTTACACTACTACTTCATCCGCCAGTGCCGGCACTCCTGGGTCGGGTCCGATTCTTGAAATGAGCCCAGCGCCAGTTGAATTGAGACATGCTTTACAGGTATCGTGTAGGGTGGGTTGAGGGGATCGCATTTCTTCGGGCCATTACTTGCTTTGTTCCACCGAAACCGCTTTCAGCGGAGGCCCGGCCATGCCCACTCGCCACGTCATCAGCGCTCTCGTTCTGGTCGCCCTGACAGCCGTCGCCGCTCAGGCCCAGACGGTTCGCTACGTTGACGGCAGCGCCAGCGGACCGACTCACGACGGATCGAGCTGGTGCTCTGCCTACCAGCAGGTGCATGAGGCCCTGGCCGAGGCTGCCACCAACGGTCTGATCGACGAGATCCGCGTGGCCGACGGCAGCTACCTGCCGGACACCGCCGGCCTGGGTGATCCACGCGAGGCGACTTTCCATCTGCTGCTCGGCGTCACACTGCAAGGCGGTTACGCCGGCTGCAACGACGGGGGCGACGAGCGCGAACCCTCCCTTTACGAGACGATTCTCAGCGGCGACATCGGGACCAACGGCCTCCACACCGACAACAGCTACCACGTCGTCACTGGCAGCTTCACCGATGGCACTGCCGTACTGGACGGCTTTACCATTACGGCCGGCCAGGCCGACAGCGACTTTCCGCGCAACGTCGGGGCCGGCATGTTCAACGAGAGCGGCAGCCCAACGCTGCTCGACTGCCGAGTCCAGGCCAACACCGCCGTCCGAGGCGGCGGCGGTATGTACAACATAGCCGGCGCCATGCCGCTGCTGATCAACTGCCTCTTCGCCGGAAACTCCGGTGGCGATCTGGGGGGCGCCATGCACAACTTCTCGGACAGCCACCCCGAGTTGGTAAACTGCGCCTTCATCGGCAACGTCGCCACCGAGGGCGGCGGCTTGCAG
The DNA here is from genome assembly GCA_028277545.1 of Phycisphaerae bacterium. GTDB lineage: Bacteria > Planctomycetota > Phycisphaerae > UBA1845 > UBA1845 > JANQGB01. The sequence goes on from JANQGB010001422.1 coordinate 4,443, forward strand.
AACCACACCGGGTGCGACGCCATCCTGACCAACTGCACCTTTACCGCCAATACGGCCACCACCACCGGCGGCGCCATGCACTGCTTCGACAGCAGCCCGACCCTGGACAACTGCATCCTCTGGGGCAACACCGCCCCGGAGATCTTTGACGGCGGCACCTCCGCCAGCAGTGTGACCTACAGTTGCATCGAGGGTGGCTGGCCCGGAGAGGGCAACATTGCCGCCGATCCCCTGTTCACCGACGCCGACGGCCGCCTGCAGCCCGGCTCACCATGCATCGATGCCGCCGACAACAGCGCCGTGCCGGCCGATGTAGCTGACCTCGACCGGGATTTGGACACCGCCGAACCGCTCCCCCTGGACCTCGACGGATACTCGCGCTTTGTTGACGATCCCGAGACGCCAGACACAGGCCTGGGCACTATGCCACTCGTGGACATGGGCGCCTACGAGTACTGGCCCGACTGCAACACGAACGGCATCCCCGACGACGTCGACATCGCCGAAGGCACCAGCATCGACTGCCAGCCAGACGGCATCCCGGACGAGTGCCAGCTCGCCGATTCGGCCGATCCCACCATCACTATCGAGATTCTGACCGACGACTTCGGCGACGAAACCACCTGGACGCTTGTCGAGCAGGGTGGCGAGGTGATCGCCTCGGGCGGCCCGTACCTCGGCGCGACGTTGTACACCATCGTCGTCGACGTGGAGCCGGGCAGATACTACGACTTCACGATCTACGATTCTCACGGCGACAGAATCTGCTGTGAGTGGGGCTTCGGCTTCTATCAGGTCTATCTGATGGATCAGTTCGTGTGCACCGGCGACGTCTTCGCGTTCGATGAGACGTGCCCGGGTCTCGTGGTCCCTTTGGCCGACTGCAACGACAACGGCGTGCCCGACGAGTGTGACATCGCCAGCGGTGCCAGCACCGACTGCGACGCCAATAGCGTCCCCGACGAATGCGACCTCACAACGGGAGCCAGCGCGGACTGCAACACCAACCAGATGCCTGACGAGTGCGACATCGCCAGCGGTACCAGCCCGGACTGTGACGAGAATGACATCCCCGACGAGTGCGAGGCGGGCGGGACCGAAGACTGCAACACTAATGGCCAACCGGATCTGTGCGACATCTTTGAGGGCACCAGTCAGGACTGCAACAATAACGCGGTCCCCGACGAGTGCGAGCCCGGCGGGACCGAAGACTGCAACACTAACGGCCAGCCGGACCTGTGCGATATATTCGTGGGGTCTAGTCAGGACTGCAACAATAACGCGGTCGCCGACGATTGTGAGCAGCTCCCTTCCGGCACGCTCTACGTGGACGATGATGCCACTGGCGGCCTCAACGACGGGTCGAATTGGGTGAACGCCTACCTCGAGCTTGCCGACGCCTTGCCGCACGGCGCCTGCGCCGCCGACATCAGCGAGATACGAGTCGCCGGCGGCATATACACGCCGGGCCCAGCGCGCGAAGACACGTTCGCGCTTGCCGATGGCCTGGCGATCTACGGCGGTTACGCGGGCCTGGAGAATCCGGGCGATCCCGATGCCAGAGATGTCGCGCTGTACGAAACGGTGCTCAGCGGCGATCTCAATGGCGATGATCAGCCGGATTGGGTCAATCGCAACGACAACAGCCACCACGTGGTGACTGGTAGTGGCACAGTTGAAACGGCCGTGCTCGACGGCGTGACCATCACCGGCGGTGATGCCGTCGGAGCAACACCGCATCCTTCCGGCGCTGGCATCCTCACGCAGGCCGGCGCCCCGACTATCTCCAATTGCCTGTTCCAGGGTAACCGCGCCGCCTTCGGCGGCGCCATGTTCAACTTCGACTTTTGCACCCCGACGCTGACCG
>JANQGB010000035.1 GCA_028277545.1 Phycisphaerae bacterium
CTGCTGCGGTCACACATCCACTGGTTCCGAATGCTGTGTCTTGGCGTCTACCGAGTCGGGAGTCTCCGCTCCTGGTTTGGCGGGTCCCTTCTTCTGCTGCTTCTTCTTGGTCTTCGTCTTCTTGTCGTCGCCCTTGGCGGCTGGCTTCTGCGTGTCTTTGCCTTCCTTCTTCTGCTTCTTGACCTTCTTCTTCTCCTGCTTCTGCTTGGCGGACTTGTCCTTCATCTTGTCTTTCTTGGCCTTCGACGCCTTCTCTCGCTTCGAGGGCTTGGGCTTGGCGTCCAGTTCAGCGATCAGCGACGCGGCGCCCAGCACCTGATGTTCGGGACCGGCCAGCACAATGGTGTTGGTGGCTATGTCGGGCACCACCGTGACGTCGTCGAATGAGTTTCTGCCGATGCGGTTGATCACGTCGGCCATCAGGACCGCTTCCCCGTGCGACAACGGCATAAGCTTCATCACCTGGACCACTTCGCGTTCGCGGCCCGGACGATCCAACTGCTCGATCAACTCCGCCGCTTCGTCCACCAGGCGGGGCGGACCCTTGACGATGATGGAGTTGGTCCGCGGATCGCAGGCTGCCGCCCAGGGAGCAGGGCTGCCTACCCGCAGCATATCCACGAACTGGATCATCTCGCGTGCCTCGGCAAAGGTGGGCTCGAAGACTCGCACCTCGAGTTCCGAGCCGCGGTCGGTTCGTTCGCCACGGCGCTGGCCGCGCCGGCGTTCGGACCGCTCTTCGCGGGCTGCGCCGCCATCGCGCCGCTCTTGGCCTTCCCTAGTACGCCCGACCCCGCGCCGACCGCGCCGCTCGCTCTTCTCGCGACCGTCAGGCCGGCCGAGTTCCTCTTCGAGAGCGGCGAAGTCCTCGATCATCTCTGCGAGGGCGGCGCCGCTGTCTTTCTGGACGCGGCGCTGGCGGCCTTGTCTTCGCTGACGCTGGTTCTCGTCGGCGCCGAGCAGGGCGGTCAAGTGCCTGACAAGCTGCGGCTTGCCCGATATCAGCACGGCGTCGCCGGCCAGCGTGAGATCGACCTGGGGCCGATCACCCCGGCACTCCAGTATCAGGTTGAGGGCGTCGAATAACCTCTCCGCCTGGTCGGGGTCCCCAAGCGAGATTGCGTGCACCGCTCGTTCCTGTCGAGCTTCGTCGGTCGGCGCAGTTTCAGCGGCCCAGGCAGGGACTCCGGCAACTGCCAGCAGAATGACGGTGACTGATATTCTTCTCGTGAGGTTCATGGCGGCGTTCTCCTTCCCGAAGGCTTGTTCCCATGCGACTTACGGTCCTGTATACCCCGCCGGATGCCGGGGGTTGCAGCCGATCCGACCCTGGTAGGGAAGCCGTGGTGTGGTACGCTGGTGCCCCGTAGGCCCATTTGGGGGAGGTCAAACCATGCTCGAAGAGAGTTATCCGTACTATCTGGCAGGCAAGCCGGTCCAGCCGAACACCGATCTGGTGGTGACCAACAAGTACACCGGTGAGCCGGCCTGTCGGGTGGCCTTGGCGGACGCTGAGGCAATCGATGCTGGAATCACCGCCACGGTTGAAGCCTTCGGGCAGACTCGTCGCCTGTCCGGTCAGCAGCGACAGGCTATTCTCAATCACGTGGTACAGCGGGTCACCGAGCGGCACGACGAACTGGCCCGGGCGCTGTGTATCGAAGCCGGCAAGCCCATCCGCGACGCTCGCGGAGAAGTCACTCGCCTGGTTGACACGTTCCGAATTGCCGCTGAGGAGTCGGTGAAGGTGGCGGGCGAATACCAGGCGC
>JANQGB010000141.1 GCA_028277545.1 Phycisphaerae bacterium
GCCAGGAACTGGCCCAGCTCGAGTTCGACGAAACCAACATAGGCCGGCTGGACCACAAGGTTGAGAAGCTGGACCTGGCTGCCAGCGTGCCGGGCGTAGAGATGCTGCGCAGCGAAGCGGTCAGCGGCGACCATGGGCTGACCGTCACCGAATACGCCCCCTACGGCGTGATCGGCGTGGTAACGCCGGTGACACACAGCGTGCCGACGCTGGGCTGCAACGCGATCATGATGATCGCCGCAGGCAACGCATTGGTCTGTAACCCCCACCCCTCCGCGTCTCGCTGTGCGACCGATGCGGCCCGGCGCTGGAATCGCGCCATTCGCGAGCGCATCGGCATCGACAACCTGATCTGTGTGATACAAGAGCCGACCATCGAGACCGCCAGCCAGGTGTTTGCTCACCCCGGCGTGCGAATGCTGTGCGCTACGGGCGGTCCGGCGGTCGCCGACGCTGCCCTGCGCTCCGGAAAGCGGGCGGTGGTAGCCGGTCCGGGTAATCCGCCGGTAGTGGTAGACGAGACTGCAGACCTGGACAACGCCGCCCGGGGGATAGTGACCGGCGCGGCGTACGACAACAACCTGCTATGCATTGGCGAGAAGGAAGTCTTCGTGGTCGCCGAAGTGGCTGACGCCCTGATGGCAGCCATGGAACAACATGGCGGTTACCGGCTCTCGCCCGAACAGATGGAACACTTCGGGGCCAGTTTCATCCACCGTGATGAGCGTACCGGCCACTACTTTCCCGACAAGGAGCTGATAGGCCGTGATCCCTCAGTGCTGGCCAAGGCCCTGGGCGTTGAGATCGGCAGCGACGTACAACTGCTCTTCGGCACGGCGCGCGAAGCCAACTCCCTGGTGCCCTGCGAGCAGATGATGCCGATTCTGCCCGTCGTAACCGTGGGCGACGTCGACGAGGGCATACGCAAGGCAGTCCAGCACGAACACGGCTTCAAACACACCGCCATGATGTGGTCTCGCGATGTCGAACGCCTCACCCGTATGGGGCGGGCCTGCGATACCACGATCTATGTCAAGAACGGGCCCTGCATGGCGGGCCTGGGAGTAGGCGGAGAGGGCTACGGCTCCTTCTCCAACGCCTCCCCCACCGGCGAGGGTGTAACCAGCCCGTTGTCGTTCACCCGGTACCGGCGCTGTGTGATGGTGGACAACCTGCGGGTCTTGTAGGCCGAATGGACCGAACAGCTATGCTCGTGGCACGAGTCAGAGGAAGAGCCAGCTCCACCGTGCGACACCGCTCGCTGGTTGGCCAGCGGATGCTGGTGGTCCAGCCCCTCCGGTCATTAACCACCGATCCGGTCCTCGCTCTCGATCGGCTCGGGGCCGGCTCCGGCTGCCTGGTGTTGATCAGCAGTGACGGCAGGTGCGCTGGTGAAATGGTGAACGATATCACTACCCCAGCACGTTGGACGGTGGTTGCCATTCTGGACGACGACGAGGATTGGCCAGGCGCATGAGCCGACCCCTGATAACGGTGAAGACGCTGATCGCCCAGGCTCGCCACAGCCGGACGATTGAACTGCCGGCGGACGCCCTGGTCACGCCGGCCGCCAACGACTGGCTGGCTGATTGCAGCATGCCGATCCGGCGAGGCGCCGCCGAGGCTGAGGCCGCTGAAGGCAACGGCACTGCGGCCCGGGTGTTTCTGATTGGCGATGCCGCGCATCCCAACATACAGATACTGCGGCCAATCATGGACCGGCTGTACGCGCCGGTAGCGTTTCATCCCTGCCAAGGACACCGCACCGGACTGCTCCAGGCGGTGGATACGACCTGCCGGGCGCTGGCCACCTGCTCGCAACGCCGGGCCGTGGTGTTGATCCACAACGTGGCTATCGTCAACTGCGTGGCCAACAAGTACCCCAACGTGAGGGCCGCGATCCTGCCGCGTCCGTCCGCCTTGTACGGGCTGGTCAACGACCTGGCCCTCAACATGCTGCTGATCGAAAATGAGCAGATGTCGATGCGCCAGGTACAGGGTGCTATTGACGCCTTCCTCAAAGCGGACCCGGTCCTCGATCCAGCGGTTGAAGCGGCCCTGGAGCGCCTCCCGGTTGCCTCCAGCCTGCCGCCGGTCGCCTGCGATGGAAACGGAGGATCGCGTGCGAATCGCTGAGGTAATCGGCAAAGTGACCCTGTCCCGACGGTTGGAGAGCATCGCCGGCGGGCGGCTGCTGATCGTCCAACCGCTCAGCGAAGCGGCCATCAAGGACGAGGCTGCGCCAACCAGTGAATCCGTGGTTGTCTACGATGGCGTCAGCGCCGGGATCGGCTCGCTGGTCGGCTTCAGCGAGGGGCGCGAAGCGGCCATGCCTTTTCACCCTCACCCGGTACCGGTGGACGCCTACTGCGCCGCCATCCTCGACCAGGTACACCTAGACCCCGCGCCCGATATACCGGGCTGAGATAAGGGAATATCCCATGGCTCAAAAGACTCTGGACCTGAAGCTGGCCAAAATCAAAGCGGACCACGACTGCGGTGAGTTCATCATCGCCGATGCCAAGGACGCCGACATGGCCTTCGGCATTGCCGCGCCAGGCAAGAGCCCGGAGCACCATTCCTCAGAAGGTAACTTCCGCAGCCTGCAAGAATACCGGGAGTGTATCCGGCAGGTGGTTCGACAGGGCGTGGTGGACATCATGCTCATGTCCGCCCACACGAATTCCATCCTGACCATCGAGGAGGAGCTGTTCGCCAACTCGCCGATCACGCCAGCCGCCCGAGCCAACGATACAACTGACATCCACGTAGTGCGCGACGGTGTATACAGCGCGCAGCCGTCGCAGCCCTTCCAAACCACGACCATCGACCACATACAGTGCGGCCACCTGGATTGTGACCTCGAGGAGCGTACTGCAGGGGCCAACCTCGGGCTGTACAGCGTGACCTTCAACAACGACCTGGAGCGCGATCGCCTTACGCTGGAGGCCTACAAGTCGTTCCGCATAGAGGCGGAACGCAAGGGATTCAGGCACTTTCTCGAAGTGTTTGACCCCAACACGGCAGAGTCCGCGATGGACCCGCAGCAGCTTGGCGGATTCGTCAACGACATGATCGTCCGTATGCTGGCCGGCGTTCCGGAGTCCGGCCGCCCTGTCTTCCTGAAGATGGCGTACCACGGGCCGAAGTTCACCGAGGAGCTTGCCCACTACGACCCATCGCTTGTCATCGGAGTGCTGGGCGGATCGGCCGGAACGACGCACGACGCCTTCCAGCTCATCGCCGACGCTCGCAAGTACGGTGCCCGGGCCGCTCTGTTCGGGCGCAAGATCAACAACGCCGAGCATCAACTGGCCTTCATCGAGATGCTCCGGCGTATCGTGACAGACGAGGTCTCCCCCCTGGAGGCAGTCCATGCGTACCACGGCGTGCTGGCCGCCCTCGACATTCCGCCGCGCCGGTCGATCGAGGACGACCTACAACTCACTGACCAGGCCATGCAGTACGGCGAGAGTGCCACAAGCGTTACCGTGCCAGCGGCAGGCAAGAGTCAGTCCCGCGCCGGAAGTGCTGTTGCATCAACGACCTCGCAACCTGCGGGCCACAACGGTCGTCCCGATCTGGCCAATATGACCAGCGCCGAGCGCCTGGCCTACCACAGGCGCCGGCTTCAGGGGCACGGGGGCAACTGATGTCCGACCAGCCCACCGCTACCCGGGAATTGCTGGAGCGTATGGCCAACCAGGGGGTGGTAGGCGCTGGCGGAGCAGGCTTTCCCACACACGTCAAGCTGGCCAGCGAGGCAGGTTGCATCATCCTGAACGCAGCCGAGTGCGAACCGTTGCTGCATAAGGACAAGGAACTGCTCCGGGCCTATCCGCAGCAGATACTCTCGGGCCTGAGCGCCGCGGCCCGGGCGGTCGGTGCGACGGACGTCGTGGTTGGCATTAAAGGCAAGTACACCAACGTAATAGAGCAACTCAGGCCACTGATGCCGGCGGGCGTTCGCGTCGTTCCGCTGACCGACAGCTACCCAAGCGGAGACGAGTTCATCCTGGTGTACGACGTGACCGGGAAGATCATAGCGCCTGGAGGGATTCCGCTTCACGTGGGCTGCGCGGTGATCAACGTCGAGACGGCCTACAACATCGGCGGTAGCGGGCCGGTTACCGAGAAGTTCCTGACG
>JANQGB010000153.1 GCA_028277545.1 Phycisphaerae bacterium
CCGGATGGCAACGACTTCGGCCTGCACATAGGACGCACCCACGGTCCCAATGTCAGGCATGTCGCCGTCATTGGTGCCCCCAACCGCCCCGGAGTTCTCCGTAAGTGCAGCGACACCCTCCATTCCATTCGGCGACATCGCAGCTCGCCAAGTCCCATTGGCACAAGTGAACTGCATCATACGGCCGGGCGGCAATACATCGATCGTGGTGGTGTCGGAGTCTTCCTTCACCGTCAGATCGCCCGAGACGTCCTCCGCATTCAGGATGAAGAAGGTCAGGCCTTCCTCCTCCGGCGGCAGAAGCACATCGCGCCCCGAACCTCCCGGATCAATCACCTGAACCGGCGGCTCGTCGCGATCGAGCGCAAGCTGCGCAGAGATAGTCCGAAAGACACTCTGCAGCTGCAGTCCACCAACAACCCGAAGATCGTAGGCATCCTGCCCAAACAAGTTCTGTCGAGACATTCTTCCTACCTCCTTAGGTGGCGGAGATGTTGCCGAGGTAGGCCATCGTCATGCCCCCCCGATCAACCATCACCGACGACTCGGTCTGGATAAACCCACGACGCACGTCCTCGTCCTTGGCTTGGACATCGTCCCGCACCTTCGTATCGCGGCCCTTCAAGACCGTATACTTGATGGAGTCAAAGTCCAGAACGAACATGGACTTCTTGTAGAGCCCATGCCGGGACAGCAGCGGGTGGGTCTTCACCAGCAGTGTCCCATGCGGCGTCACGAACTTCGTGAGGTTGAGCCCGTAGACTTTCGGGACCCCATCATTCACGAAGCGAGAGTACGAACCGTCGAAGACCTTCGACAACTCAAGCAGAGCTTCCTGCCCTGCAAACGCGAGCCGAGTGTCTCCACCTCCGGACTCGTAATCCCACACCGGCGAGATCGCATCCATGAATGACGCGGTCGTCACCGCGGCACCGAACACCGTCACGTTCCCGACGAAGTTCCGGAGCCCCTTCATATAGCGCAGCGGTTTGCCGTTCGTGCCGGTCGTCTCATGCGCCCGCCCAAATAGCATCGACCACTCGATGTCCGCACTGTGCTTGAACATCTTGCGCTTCTTGTCGTTCGACCACGCAGGCCCAGTCCTCGCGCGGGTGGCATCCGCCGTACCCGTCAACTCATACGAGTCCTTGAAAATCTGCGTGTAGTTCGAGTACTTGATGGGATTGCGGATCGTAGCCGGCGGTGCACCCGTACCTTCCGCGAAGGCCGAACCCACAACTGTCAGATACGCGTCGTCGGAAATCGATGCAGCCGACGTCCCACCAACACCTCTCTTCACCGTGAACTGCGTGGCCGACAGCACACTCACGACCTCAAGAAGCTCATGATCGAAAGTCACATTGTCGGTCGCCGGTTCAACCAGAAGCAGGTCGCCCGGCTTCAGGTTCGAAGCCGTCCCCCACACCAACCCCGGCGAACTCGCGCTCGGATCGGCCGAGTCCACGGTGATGGTCGTCACGGCAGCGCCTACAGCCCCCGCAACTTGCAGGCGGATAATATCATTCGGTTCATCCCACCATGCAAATTCCGGGTCATCGACGCTCTTCATCCCCGCCTTGGACGTCAAGGCGAAGATCGGAGCTGTTCCGTTCGGGTTCCGGAACAAGATCATCTCGCGGAAATTCTTGGGGCGCTCGTCGGTACCCCAATCACCCGTACCACGTAGTCCTGCAACAGGCATTGTAGCCTCTCCACTCGGAGCGGTTAACCCGCTCCATCAGGGTCTGCGTCAAAGAGCGCACTCTGTTGCGCCCAAAAGTCCTCACCAGTTGGAGGTGCCACGGGTGCCCCCACAGGAGCTTGTGGCACCCTCGAAACCACAGGACTTGGCGGCGCGGCCGGCGCGGGTGGAGTCCCAGGAGCAACAGAGGCCAGAGCCCCATTCCCAGTAGGAGCAGCTGCGGTAGGCTGCACACCCAACACCTGCCTTGCAGTCTCCCCCAACTTCTGGAAGAACTGCTCACGAGGCATCTCTCGGTTCATCGCTCGAAGAGTCTGGCCGAGCTGAAACACCGCAGCGCGGTGCTCTGAAAGCTCCGGGAACTGCGTATAGAACGCATCATCCACCGCACGGTTGGCGGCCTGCACGGTGACTGCCTGCGCCACCATATTCGGCAGCGCCTGCTCAAGCATCGCAGCCGTATTGCGGATGGTCTCCACATACACACGACTCAACATCTTGGGCACAACAGTCGCGTCTCCACTTTCGAGCGCGTCACTCTCCTGCTGCGTCAGTTTGAACACCCCTTGCGCAAGACTCTCGGTGAGCTGCTCACGCGCGGCGTCAATCTGTTGCACCAGTGACTGCGGTGCGGGCTGCACCGGCTGTCCATCTCCTGGCGAGTCCCCTGGCGATGGCTGACCCTGAGCTGGTTGCGCAGCGACCGGCTGTTGAGGCTCTGCGGGCGGAGACGTCGGCTGTACCGGCTCCGTAGGCTGAGCTCCAACAGGCGCTGCAGGCTGTGGCTCGGGTGTGGGAGGTGTAGGCTCTTGGGGCGCCGCAGGGGCGGACTCTTGAGGAGCCTCACCTCCACCACCTCCTGGCGCCGGAGCATTCTGAATGGGGGCCGGTGGAGCCGGTATCCCAAAATCATCAAAACCATCCATGTCCCACTGCTCAGTCCCACCCTCATTCACCGCGGCTGGATCAATGTCGCGTGGATTACCTTCCGCCGGAGTCCCGGGAGCTGGAGCGGGCGCCGCTGCCGGGGGCGCGGGCTCAGCAGGTGTACCCCCCCCACTCCCCTCTCCAGGCCCATCCCGCAATGGTTGAAACCAACTCTCGAACCTGTCAGTCATCGTCATCGGTGTTCTCCAGTCGTTGCCAATCTTGCTCGAAAAGATGTAGGAGGGACTGTAAAGCGATCAAGGCCCCCTTTGAGCGCTCACACTCCCTAACCTGCTCTTCGGTGTTTGCGGGCTTCAACGCCTGCAAGGTTGCCGTCTTAATACGCTGCTCCAACACCGTATCCCGGAACTTCACCCATTCCGGCCGCACCTTTAGAGCGCGTATCGCCTCCACAAACTCTGCACTCTTCTTCTCTTGTTCGCGCCTCGCACGATCGACATCACTACTCATATCGGAAGCCCCACATTGGTGGTCGGAGTAGAGGCGACGTTACTCTGCCCACCTGGGTACGGGATGACATTCCCCCTCTGCGCCTCATCTTGCAGCACCTGATCTGGCAACACTTGCACCTGCGGCCCCGCAATCCGAAACTGGTCGAGGTTCTTCAATCCTGCCAACCCGCTGACCCATGAGAATATCTTCCCAAGGTCGAACTGTGCCATCAACTGTGGAAACCCTCTCAGCTGTCCCAAAATGTCCTTCCAGAGGGTCGCCTGAGCAAACCGATCCACCGGAAGTGTCCCATCCACCGGCACGAAATCGTAGAACCCTGCGATCGCTTCCGGAGTCACATCCACAAACGACGGACCGGCCTGCTGCATCAAATCTCCCACAATCTTCACCCGAACGGGATGCGCGAGAAACTGTTGCGAGTTCTGAACCAACATCTGGGTATGGGGCGCGAACCCTGTCGCACTCATATACTCTGCTGACGTCTTCAATCGATTGGTGCCGAAGCCTGTCGCCGTCCGAACCTCTGTCGCCGTCCTCCGAGAGCCCGCAGCCCCCAATGCCCCGAGGATTTGTTCATTGATACCCGTGGCCCTCTCTCCAAACGTAAACATCTGCGCGGCATCCGCAAAATGATTTGCGGTGGGGTCTTGCGTAGGAAGCTGCATAAATACCTGTCGAATATCCGTCACCTGTCCCCACGCTTCCGGCCGCAACGCCGCAATCCACCCGGCTTCACCCTCCTCCAACTGCGCAAGATCGATCTTCGACGGATCGGCCACAAACCGTCCAACACCCACCGCCCTCACATTATAGAAGTGGGAATTGATAAGCCAGTCCATCGTATTCTGAATGGGAGTGATGATTTC
>JANQGB010000161.1 GCA_028277545.1 Phycisphaerae bacterium
GACGGTATCGCCGACATGATCGAAATGGCCATGGGTCAGCGCGATGGTGTCACACCGGATGTCGCCGGGCGCGTGCTTGGCGAGCGGGTTATCGGTGAGAAACGGATCGATGGCGAGGGTGTGCGTGCCATCGCTGAGCAGGAAGCCCGCGTGGCCGAGGAAAGTGATAGTCAGGGGCATGGATGTCTCTCAGGAAGGTTAAATGGATCGTAAATGGCCGGATTATAAGGCAACCCCGTCGATGAGGCGGGCAGCGACCGATAAAACCGGCTTTGTGAATATGACGCGATCTTCCGGGTAAAAAAAGGTTGTGATCCGCGTTCGCGCGTATAGGATTGAGGACGAGAAAGGAGCACGCAGGTGGGACTGCAGTTAAGGCCGGGGTTCGATGGATATGGATCACGCGGGCGCCGCAAGGCGCCGAGAGGCGCGGTGGGTGAGCAGGTCCGTCCCGAGAGGCCCGGAACCCACCGAGCCCCGGAAACAGACTCGGGTGCCCCTGGGCCGCAGTTGCGGCTGGTGGGTGCCGAGGACGCGCGCCTGGCGTCCTGGCGGGGCGTGGCGGACGCGGGCCAGACACCCGCTGAAGAGCTGCTGGCCGGCCCCACAGACCCCCGGTGGGTCCTGGCGGCTCGAACGGCGGAAGTGCTCGAAGGCGCGGTGCTGCCGCCGCAACGGCGCGAGCGGCTGGTCCGGCTGGGCGGCGTGCTGGGGTTGTCGGTGTTCGATGCGAATCTGGTGATCGCCATCGTCCAGGACCAGGCGCGGCGAGGTTATCCGAAGGAATCGATCCTGGGTCAGGCCGAAGGACAGTTACGCATGGTGCCGCTGCCCCGTCGACACACATTCCGCGAAGCGTTCACCGGCCGCAAGGGCTGGATGCTGGCCACCGTCCTCGCCGGCATTTTAGTGATCGAGGCCGCCCTGCTGGGATGGCTGATCTGGGGCTGAACTGAAAGCATGATAAGGCGGCCCGGACGAACGACGCTGCTTGAGCCGCGCCGTCCTAAACCGATTTTTCATTCTCCTCGGGAGGAAGATTCGACCTTGAGCGTTTGGCCTTGATCACCTCGAGGAAGGTAAGCCAGATCAGCTTCATGTCCAGGCCCCAGGACATGTTCTCGACGTACTGCAGGTCGTAACGGATCCACTCCTGGAAGTCGAGGCCGTGCTTGCGTGAGCGGTAGACCTGCCACATGCCGGTGATGCCGGGCCGGACGGACAGGCGTGCCTCTCGCCACGCGGGGCAGAACTGGTTCTCGCTGTAGGGGCTCGGACGCGGGCCGACCATCGACATGTGGCCGACCAGCACGTTAAAAAACTGCGGCCACTCGTCGATGTTCGCCTTGCGGAGGATCTTGCCCACCTTCGTCAAACGGGGATCTTCTTCCATGTAGAACTGCGGACCATCGGCCTGGTTCTCCTGGACCAACTCCTGCTTGATCTGATCCGCGTCTTTCCGCATGGAACGGAACTTCACGCACGGGAACTCCCGGCCGTATAGCGTCTCACGCCGGTGGGCGAAAAAAAACGGCCGGCCGTCCTCGAGCCAGATCGCCAGGAAGATCAACGGGTAGAACGGCAGTGTGATCAAGATACCGATCAACGCGCAGGCGATGACGAACCCACGCTTGCCGGCGCGTTGGAGGCTGCTCAATCTCCGGGGGCGGACACGCTGGGCCGCGGCGACGGTGGCGGCGTCCA
>JANQGB010000274.1 GCA_028277545.1 Phycisphaerae bacterium
CGTACCACCCAGCCGGCTCGCGACCGGCCACGTTGACGAAGCGCAGGCGGAAGCCGGCATGGAAGGCGCCGGCCGGCAGGTCCAACAACGCGCTTTCCCATAACAGCGTGCCGCCCGAGCCGTCGTGTACAGTCAGGACTCGCCAGCCGGCCCCATCCCAGTACTCGGTCCGAAGTTCGTGCTGCCAGGTGTCCCACGTTCGCCAGTTGTAGGTCAGCGACGCCTCTGGAACCATGGACAGATCAACTTCGACGGACTCCGCCGTCCCGCCCTCATCCAGGAACAGACACCGAGGCCAGCTCACGTAGTCGACGTCCACCGCGTCCGCACCAACGACCTCCGGCCAGCGATCAGACTGAATCGCGCCGGCCGTAAACGGGTCAGCAAACAATGTGATAACAGCATCCCGAGCGTCGCAGTCGTCGGGCAGACCGTTGGTGTTGCAATCGCCGCCGCCGGTGGGCCGGACGTCACATTCGTCGGGGACGCGATTCGTATTACAGTCAAGCACCTCACCCGCGATGCACTCACAAGCATCCGGCGCGCCGTTGGCGTTGCAGTCCTCGAAGAACGCGCTTTCGTCCACGCCGAGGTCCACCAGGCAGTACTGGACGCGCTGCTCGCCGTCGAAATCAAGCCAGCCGGACTCCGGCACGAAGAAGGGATCACCAGCGTTGACAGCGGGCGAATCGGGCAGGAGATGCAGATCGTCGTCGGCAGTGCCCGGGATGCCGTCCGCGCCCTTGGGATTCACAAACAAAGGATCCTGCCCGATGTTCTTCACGCCGCCCAGATCGCCGGTGAGACCCTCGATGCAGGAGTAGTTGACCTTGGCCCCGGCTGGAACGGTAAAATACACTTGGGCGTCCTCGTCCGAACCGCTGCTGTCGGTGTTGTGCCACAGGATGCAGTGGTGCAGCCGGGCCATGTCTTGCGGGTCGGACCAGAGACTGTCGGAGTACACTCCCCCGCCGGTATCGCCGGCAGTGTTCGCGTACATCGTGCAGCTCTGAAACAAGCCACCCCTCCCCTGCTGGTAGGCGCCACCGCCCAAGTTAGCGATGTTGGCGACGAAGGCGCAGTTGATTGCGGCCAGGTCACTCCCGTCTCCGTATACCCCGCCGCCAACGGCTGCCTCGTTTCGATTGAAGACGCAGTGCGTAAGCGTGACGCTTTCTTCGTAGCTCTTGAACAGCCCGCCCCCTCGATCCGCGGTGTTGGCCTCGAACAGGCAGCCCGCCACGTTGGTGGCATCGGCGCAGTACATGCCGCCGCCGTCCGCGGTTGTCGCGTTGTCTCGGAACACACAGTCAGTCACCGGCCCCTCGATGCGCCGGGTAAAGACGCCGCCCCCGAAAGCGTTGGCGCCGTCGTTGCGATTGCTCTCGAAGGTACACCTTGTCAGACTGGTGACGCCGAAGTGGTCGGCATACAGCGCGCCCCCGTAAGCAGCGAAAGACTGGTCGCTCGCAGTGTAGTTGTTGCGAAACTCGCAGTCCGTTAATTGCAGGTCCCCGCGGGTGTGGATCGCTCCACCGCCGGCTATGTCATCGCCCACTACGCGGTTAGCGTCGAAGGTGCAGTTCGTGATTACCAACGTCGAGGTCGGACCACCGCTCACAGCGCCACCGCTAAAGGAAGCATGGTTGGCACCGAAAACGCACTCATTGACGGCCAGATCACCGGCAACGTACAAACCTCCGCCCTGGGCGTCCTCTTGTGTCTCGCTCACGGCGTCGGCGTTGCCGCCCGTGATAGTGAATCCGTCCAGAGTAGCGGCGTGACCCACAGCCACGTGCAAGCTGTTGTCGGTGTAATTCGCGAACTCCGCGCCGTCATCACCGAGCAGGTCACCGCTGAGAATACTGACGTTGGAGGTGAGGTCTCGTTCGTGAGGGTCCCTGGCGCGGAGGCCGCCGTAGCCTCCCAGCACACTCACGCTGTTGCTCAGTTCGAAGGTCGCGGTGCGGTCTCCGGTGCCGCGGTCGGGCTTGTAGGTGCCCTCGGCAACGTGAATCTCGGTTACCTCTCCGCTGGGGCCACTGGCCGCCTCGAGCGCATCCTGAAGATCGGCGAACGCTCTTGACCAGCTTAAGCCGTCGCCACCGGGAGGGG
Source organism: Phycisphaerae bacterium (assembly GCA_028277545.1). Classification (GTDB taxonomy): domain Bacteria; phylum Planctomycetota; class Phycisphaerae; order UBA1845; family UBA1845; genus JANQGB01. Next base: position 2,116 of record JANQGB010000274.1, read on the forward strand.
CATCGTCATCGACGTACAGGATCGTCTGGGCGGATGCTGTGGATGCGAGAAGCAGTCCCAGCAGAATGACTACGGTCTGCAAGACGGGCGTACGGTTGGGGCGCATCGTTTCCCTCCTCCTGGGGCACCGAATCACCATCGCGCAGCATCACTCTGCGCGAAGAACTACAACTCACGCGCCCGACCGCGCGTCCATCATACGCGACAGGCAGTCCCCTTTTCAACAGTGACACAGCGGCGTCGGATATGGAGAGGTCGCCGGGCAGGGCACCGCGTGGTCTGCTGAAGGCGATGCGTGCCGGGATCGAGAAACAGCGGCGGAGCGGGACGTAAGCCGAATTCTGTTCGCCGGCGATGTGGATCGCCGGCGGTCGGTCATTCATCTGGGCCGACCGTCGCCGGTCGGCTCAGATGAATGACCGACCGCCGGCGATCCACATCGCCGGCGAACAGAATTCGGCTTACGTCCCGCTCCGCCGCTG
>JANQGB010000329.1 GCA_028277545.1 Phycisphaerae bacterium
GACCGTCCGCGATGTATTCCTCTGCCTTCTTCTGGCAAACGTCGATTTCCTTCCCCTGGCTGAAGACGTGGTGGCCTGCCCCCTTCTTAAAGAAGAAGCCTTTGAGCACGCGGACGGTAACGACGGTGAATGTCTCGGTGTCAGCCTCATCGTGTTCGCGCTGCTCGATCTCAGCGAGCTTGAGTCGGTCCGGATCGGCCTCCCACTGTTCGATCTCCTCTTCTCGCCACCCCATACGCCTGCCCGGTTGCTTCACGGGCGCCGGGAGAATCTTGTAGTCTCGCCAGCGGTAGATCGTGGTCAGGCTGACTCCAAGACGCTTCACCAACTCTTGTGCGGTTAGCAGTCTCATGTCGGTTCCTCCAAGTTCAGATTCATGGTTTCGACTCCTTCACACTCATGATGGACAACGTCGACCCTCGACATCGGGGGCACGTCTTGAATTCCCACTACTTTATTATCCCCGAAAGACCGCGATTTAGCTACTAAAAACCCGGTAAACCACCGGCAAAGGTCGGTGGCAACGAGAGAGGCACGCTAAACCTTTGCGGATAAAGGAGTTAAGTGGCTTGGCGCAGGGGCCGCCCTAAGCCCCTCTCCCGGCCCCGCGAGCCGGAGCGGTCCCGGGCTCCCCCGGGGGCCGAAGCGTCCGCTACGTGTGGCTAGATCGACGATTTGCCCGGTCGTAGGGTCGGCGGGTATCCGGCTCGGGGAAGGGGTGGAGCGTGCTACCGGGGAAGGCCCAATAGAGGACCCGGAGGTATTTTGACGGTCCCGCAACGGTCCCGTAAGCTAAACCGGAGCGGTACGGAGTAGTACCGGACAACACCCCACTAACGGGGTCGTAAACGCCGATGAGGTGGTCTGCCGTGCCACGAAGTGGCATATTTAGGGGACTGAAAATCCGTGTGTCGGCGGTTCAAGTCCGCCCCTGCCCATAAGCATAAAGCCCCGTGGGTCAACGACTTACGGGGCTTCTTCATTATGTGGTCGGCGGCAGTGTTCTGCACCGCCCGTTGGACGCACACTGATGGCACCCTTCCACTACTACCCGCAGCACGACGACAACCGCGACGATACGTCACACCTCAAGGACTCGCCGTTCAAGATGGCCGTGGTCGGTTACGGCATGCCGGCCTGCATACTCGTCGTCGTGGTCATCAACTTCGTGATTGGCACAGTCTACTGGCCTGCCGGCCGCTATGAGGTGGGCGACTCCTTTGGCGGCCTAATGCAGTCCTATCCCTTCGGCTGGCGATTCGCGGGCGTTGTTACGCTCAAAATTGGCCTCGCGGGTGTTCTGTTCTCCTGGTTTGCCCTGGCGAACTACGAACGCACTGAACGATGGACGCACCCAGCACTTCTGGCATCCATAATCGTGATCGGTCTCGGGTTCACCGGGCTCGCCGTAGGATTCCTGGCCTGACGGTACAGCGCGAAGTCGCCAGGCACTGCATTCATGCCGGGTGTCGCTGGCCGACAGTGTCCGTCGAGCCCGCTTCCAGCGGGCTTCTCGTGGCTCGGGTTTACCCGTTTGCCGGATCAGCCCGATAGGGCGCATCTTGACGCACCGTTGGAGATTGGGGCGTAGCCGGTTAAGCTGGTGCATCAACATTCGACCGGCGTACTCGCGCCTCGGCCGTCTAAAGACCCCCATCGAGAACCCCGCTAAACCGGGGTGGGACTTGCCGTACCGCGTCGCCCAAACCCGGCATAAATGCCGGGCCTAGCGCTTGCAGTCCGGCAGGCCGCGCACGTGCTTCTGCCGGAGGGTGCATCTTGACGCACCATTCCAGATGGGGAGGTAGCCGGTTAAGCTGGTGCATCAAGGTTCGCCTGGGCTTGCCGGCGTCCATGACCGACGCGACTACTCCTCTGCCCAGGGCAGGAAGACATAGTCCCAGCCGAGTTCTCTGTGCGCCTTCTTGCTGTGCTTTCCCCCGTTGTCCGCCCCGTCCAGGGCGACGGAATACAGTTGAGGGATCCCGTCCTCTACTCGGTAGAAGAACGGCTCATTGGTCGAATAGGGATCGGTGCGCATCAGGCCTGACAACCTGCCATTCAACTCATTAAGCGAGGCCGGCCAGCGTCCTTCGGTGTGATGAAACATGCTTAGCGCCACGACCGTAGCCGTTCCGCGTCTCTCCAACTCACTATAGAGTGCGGCTCGATACGAGAACTCCATTCTGGGAAGATACATGGAGAGAATGCTGTTCGACCCGGCTATCTTCTTCTTGCGCTGTTCCAGACGATCTATCTCCTGTAGCACCGCCAGAGACATCTCTCCCGCGGTGGCCTCGAGAATGGGCCGGAGATACGAGGCGGCTCGCCCTGCTGTTACCTCTGGGGACGGCAGGAAGAGCCCCTGAGCAGGGAAGTACTGACCTTGCCCCAGCTTCTTGGCCGCCGCCGCAGAGAACTTCCCGTCTGGATACATTCGTTGCAGGAGGTCGAACAGAGACGCCGCCTCAGCCCGGAACGCCTCATCGATCGACGCACGAGCATCGGCCACAATCAGCCGCAGTGCTTCCTTGAGATCCTCCGAATCGATGATGCCCAGCTGTATGCCCTTGCGAATAGACGCGTAGGCTTCCGACCGAAGGCCCATGGCTCTCAGGCAGGCTAGGATGCCAAACCGCCGATCAAGATGGTTTGCGCAGTTCAGGTTGATCTGCCACGAATTCAGTAACACCGACGGGTCTACATCGGCCTCACCGGTCTTCAGCCAGGCCTTCGCTGATGTCGCGCTGCCAAGTGTGCCCAGCATCTTGGACAGCGGGTCTGGGACTGTGAGTAACCCCTCTTGGCGCATGGGCGCGAGATCCCAACGTACCTGACGCACCCTGGCGGCCGCTGCGTAAGCATCCAGCTTAGCAGCAATCGATTCCAGGAATTCCGCCAGCTCAGGCATATCATCGGCCGACCAGGGGCCCGTCGCGGCTCTGTTGAGCTGTTTGCCCAGGTCACCCTCTGGCTGTGAGACGCCGACACAGTCTGCGTAGATCACATCAGCAACCGGAGCCTCAGGGGAGGAATTCCTCTGCGTATACCACTCCACGTAATCAACCGGCTCGCTGAAGTCCGGCATGGGCGGCAACGCAGGTTCCGGCTGCGTAGGTGACGTGTCATGTTCCTGCGTTGCGGGCTCGCAGCCTGACGCAATGGTCACAACGATCAGGCCTGCGATAGTCCGAACCAGCATGGTCTCACGCCTCCTGTGGTGTCAAGGCTCTGCTCTTCCGATGCGATAGGCTACTGGATACGCCGACCGGCATACAAGTAGCGGGAGCAGTCTGCGTCGCTGCGTCACGCTCCGACCGGCTTGCAGCCAATCCGCGCGCTGCGGTACAATATGACACAGCTTGACCGGGAGCACACTTCGCTGCGGTAGGGCGGGCCTGACGACCGCTCTGGTCGCTACACGACGGCTCCTGACCTGGCGGGGGACCGGCATTCACGCAAGCGGAACAGATTCACGGGCCGAGGGTGCGCGGTCGGAGAGTGCTACCGACTGTCACGGACGCCTGCGCGGTGTCGTCGCTCACGCTCGACGCAATGGCCCGGGATGGTCCGCCTCACTCCGCCGGGCGCCGCTCATAGTGCCGGCAGTGGGCTTGGCGGGCGGCATACTCCTCGATTCGATAATGGCAACAGCACCGGTTGCATACCTGGCCGGTGCGCTCGCAGGATTGGCGTTGATCCTGGTTCCCGCCGCCCGCCGCCACCCGATCTTGCCGGCCGCGGCCGTCGTACTCCTGGCCGGCTGCCTTGGCGGGCTGTTACATCACAACGCCTACCACCGGGTCCCCGCTGACCACCTGGTGCACCAGGCCCCGGCCGACGGCAGCCGCACGGTCCGCCTGCGCGGTCACCTGCTGACTGCTCCGCGGATGTCACCCAACGCCCAGGGCCCGTTTGCTGCCTGGATGTTCGCTCCGGATCGCTGCTCGTTCGTGATCGAGGCCAACTCGATCGAGGGGCCGGGCGGCTACCAGGCTGCCACCGGTCAGGTCCGCGTCACCGTCAAGGAGGCGGTGCTGGACGTGGCCGTCGGCGACCACGTCGAGCTGTTCGGCAAGCTCTACCGTCCTCCGCCGCCCGGCAATCCCGGCCAGTTCGACTGGGCGCGCTGGAGTCGCCGGCATGGCATACACGTAGGGCTCAGTTGCGGCTATCGCGAGTGCATCATCACGCTTGATGACGGGGCGGTCGGATCGTGGCATCGCGGGCTGGGC
>JANQGB010000493.1 GCA_028277545.1 Phycisphaerae bacterium
GCCGTCCTCGCAGGGGGTGGAGGTTGTCTTGTCGCCCTCCTTGGTGACCACCCGGGTCTGCTGGATGGCGACCAGCTGGCCCAGGTCGACGCGGATGTCACAGCCCTCGGTGGTCACGTCGACGGAGATTTTGGGCGCCTCGCCGATCTCCCGGTTGCCCAGGGTGTGGCCCGGCGGCGTGTAGCCGGCCGCGTCCTTGTTCTCGCTGACGTTGGAGCCGACCCGGTAGCCGGAAGTGTTGGACTCGCTGTCGTACGCGGCGCTGTTTTTTTCCGTGTCGTCCTCGTCCTCTTCTTCGTTCAGCCGCTTCAGGGCCGCCAGCAGCTCGTCGTAGTCGCCTTCGATGATCACCTCGGCGTCCGAGGGCAGCTCGGCCGCCTCCAGGTCGAACTGGGAGACGAAGTGTTCGGTGTTCAGCGCCTCCACCCTGTCCTTCTTGGAGACGGCACCGAGGACGAGCTGGCCGATCATCCGGTCCTCGACGATGACATGGCGGGCATGGGCGTTGGCGGTGACGCCGTCGGTGAGGGCCTCGGGGATGTCCGGGACCTCGATGAAGGTCATGTCGAGCGGGATGGGCTCGGTCTCGGGCACCTGGACCGCGCTGTTGGGGCGGGTCTCGATCTCGATGATCTTGCTCATGGCGGCCATGCTGTCCGGATCGGCGGCGGCGTCCTCCGCCCCGGCGGAAGAGGCTGGCTGGGCCGTCTGTCCCACGGCGCCGGACGAGACCGCCAGGCCGGCGGTCAGAAGGGGGACGACAAGGAAAAAGAGATGGCGACGCGGGGTGGTCATGACGGGGGCTCCGCTGCGGCGATGTACCAATCCGTGGCGGGGCGGATCTGAATGCGCGTGCCCTGCGGGATGGTGATGATGGGGGCCAGGTCGAGGGTCTGCTCCAGCACCGAGGCGGTGATCTCGCCCAGCCGGTTGGAGAGTTCGGAGCTGGTGGTTTCCATGCTCTGGCTGGCGGCGCTGTCGTCGTCGCCGCCGCTGAGCGTCAGGGTGTTGCCGAAGCGCACGCCCATGCTGATGCCGGTGAGCAGGAAGGCGGTGCCGTAGCGCTCCCAGAAGCGGTGATCGACCTCGCCGGAGGTGCCGGCGCGGCCCTGCACGTCGGAGAGCAGGCTGTCCAGGTCGCGGATCTCGGCGCGGTGGCCGGCGATGAGCACCCGCTGGCAGGTGATGGCCAGACGCGAGGAGCCCATGTCCTCGGGGGCCTGGTAGTCGCAGATCAGGCGCGAGCCCTTGGGCATCAGCACCTTGCGGCCGTGATAGCCGTAGACGTCGCGGGCGGTCTGCACGACCACCGTGCCGGTGTCGTCGCCGCCCACCTGGCTGTTGATGCCGGTCTCCAGGATGCCGGTGATGTAGCGGTCGGCGGTGATGATGCGGGTGTTGTCCACCGGCTGGCTGGAGGTGCGCCGGGGACCGCCGTAGTCGGCCCTGACGGGTGCGGCCAGGTCGAGGGCGGCCATCTCCGGCGCCACCGGCATGACCGGCGGCGGCGGGGGCGGGCTGGTCACCACCGGCCGCAGGGCATGGGGCGCGCCGCCGGCCGCCGCCATCCACAGGGCCGTGAGCGCGGTTTCCATGGGATCGGGCGGCGGCGGGGGTGGCGGCGGCTGGACCACCACCGGCGCCGGGGCCGGGGCGGCGACCCGCACCACCTTCTCGATGACCACCGGCGGCATGACCACCGGTTCCGGCGCGGGGGGCGGTGGCGGCGGGGGCGGCTCCGGCAGCGCATAGGCGCTCGGATCGTCCGGCGGCAGGCCGCCCGCCGGCACCGGCGCCGGCGGGGCCACGCAGTGCCCCCCCAGCGTCAGGCCGAGCGCCAGGGCCAGTTCGCACAGGGCGGACGTGCTCATGACGTCTCGCCCGTGTACCGGATGCACAGGTAGCTCTGGCCGCTCTTCAGCGTGATCAGCGGGCGGGTGGACTCTATAATATAGGTCTGGCCCTGGACCCGGGTGTTGACCAGCTCGTCGATCTCATCGACCACCACATAGGCCGTGGGCAGTTCGATATCCTTCCACCGCTCGCCGAAGCGCAGATAGGTGAAGTGATCGTCGCGGAACACCGTTTCGGGGCGCAAACTGTCGTCGCTGCCCCAGAGTTCATACTCGCCCCAGCCGCGCAGCGTGGCCGGGTCGAACACCGCGTCGGCCACGAAGTCATCGGCCGGGGTGAGCGGGTCGGTTTCGGTCAGGCCCCGCACCGCCTCGACCATGGCCGGGACCGCGTCGGCCGGCGGGCCGGCGGTCACCGGGGGGCGCCCGCTATCCCCCAGGGCGACCAGGGCCAGGTGACGCTGGCCGGGCATGGCGACCGCGCCGTTGATGCGCACCAGCAGGTCGGGGGCGTTCTCGGAGTTGAAGCCCTCGGTGCGCAGGTAGATCGGGTAGACCACCCCGCTCTTGCCGTACACGACGAGGTTGGAATCATAGCCGGCGCCGATCGGGGGATCCGCCAGGCAAAAGCACTGTTGAGGTAATTCCGGGCGATGCTGTTCTCCGGCCGGGAGTAGGACGCGAAGCCGTTGGTGTATTCGTCGCCGGGGGCGTTGTCGAAGAGACCCAGTTCCAGGTCCAGGGTCACCAGGTCGACGACGCGCTTCTGGGCGGGGCCGCCGCGGCGGGTCTGCCAGCGCTGGCGCACGCCGAGGTTAACGCCGGAGACGTCGTCGATATCCTCCACGTTGGGAGTGAACGGGAAGAGGTCGGTACGGTCACGGTTCGAGCCGGAGACCCAGGCGGTCACATCGGGCTTGATAATATGCCGGATGCCGTCCACGTCGAGCAGCTTGCTGTGCAGGTCCGGGAAGACGCGGGAGAGATACATGCTGGCCCGAAGGCCGGCGGTGCCGAAGACGCGATCCACCCCGCCGGATTCCGGCGAGTCGTCCCAGGCGGACTGGCGAATCGAGCCGAAGGGCACCAGCTTGACCGGGCCCAGGGTCAGGGGGATGCCTATCTCCTGCCGCGTGTCTGCCCGGGCAACGGCGCCCGAACCGTCGTTAGCGTAGTAGTCCGGCAGGAGGAACAGTTCCTCGAAGAACTCTCGCTCTCCGGGCCGGTAACGCACGAAGCCGGCCCGGTTCTCGCTGTGCCAGGTGGCGACATCACTTAGCGGCTGGCCGATGACGCGGAACTCGACGTCCGGGAAGTGCTCGGTCTGAGTCTCCCAGTCCAGGATCCTGGTCTGGGCCAGCGTGGTAAAGGCCCAGGTGTCCTGCTGCTTCTTGAGATAGAGGAGGGTCTCCTGTTCCTTGCCCTCCTCGAACTCACTCTTGAAATACTCCTCCAGGAATCCGCGATCGGTGACGTAGGAAGCCTCGAGCGTCAACTGCCAGTCCTGGGGCAGATACTGCCGGTGGCGGATGGTGCTGCGCCCGCGCTCCTTGGTGGGCGGGTCCTCGTCGCGGAAACGACCCAGGCTGTCCTCGCCCTCGTCGTGGATGAAGTACCCGCGGTAGAGGCCGAAGTAGTCGTCGCGCTCGTAGTCCAGATCAACACCCACGCCCGGGCCGCGCTCGGTAAACTCGTCCAGCCGCAAGGTGCCCTCGAAGCCGAGCGGGGTCTCAAAACCCAACAGGTTGAACAGGTGCCACTCGCTCTCGAAGGTTCCTCCGAAGTCCTTGCTATATCCGGTGCGGACACCCTGAATGAGGCTTTCGCCCTGTTTGAAGTCACCCCTGGCGTAGGGCCAATAGAGCAGCGGCGTGCCACTCAGGTTGAAGGTGGTGTGGTAAGCCTCAAACGTCCCGGCCCGCAGGCCTGCACGCACGCCGGTGATGCTGCGCGAGGTCCGGTCGGTGAAGCGGATCTCCTTGGCGCCGATGTGGTAGTGCGGCGTGTAGAATTCACTGGTCGACACCATGGCATCCCAGGCGGCATACTCGGTACGCGAGAGCTGGCGGACCTGTGCCGCACGCACGTAAACGGGCACGTCGCGGGTCGGCTCGATGGCCCGGGCCACGGCGTCCAGGATGAGGGCTCGATCATTGACCAGATCGTAGTACAGTTGATTGGCGCGGATCATGCGCTCGCCGCGAGTCAACACCACGTCACCCTCCAGGTAGACACCCTCGATGTCCATTCCGGAGAGCGGCTGGTCGCCGGACAGCGCACCGACATCCCAGGCCGGCGCGTCATCCCCGTCGGCCGTCAGATCCCGCGGCGGCTCGAGCGCTTCCTGATCGGGTGACTCGGGGGGGGCGTCGATTGCCGGCTGGGCGCCGACAAACAGGATGGCCGCGTCCGCCCGAAGTTCGAGCGCGTCACCGCCGCCGGGTTCCTCCTGGTACAGATAGACGTCGCCTATGGAATACAGCACGCTCTGACCGTCAACCTCGGCCACTCCGCGGTCCGGCGAGGGGCCGATATACAGCCGCGGGCGAACCAGGGGCTCCTGCTCGCCGCGGGCCGCGTCCGGCTCGACCACGCGCATCGGTGGTTGAGTGGCCAGATCGTCGGGACCCGGGCGAACCAGGCGGCGCCGTAGCTGGTTGCCCTCGCGATAGACGATGCTGTCGGACGACGCCGTCCGGGACGTATCGTCCGCCCCGATCGTCACCTTGCCGCTGGCGTTGAGCGTCACGAACAAAACCGGGCCGGTGGTCATCGTGCCGGCGCTTTGTTCCACCCGCGCGTTGCGCCAGAGATAGACGTCGAAGTGGCGATACTCGATCCCCTGGAACTCGCGGGCGGTCATCCAGACCACGGCTTCCCGCGCTGCGAAATGCCGCCTCCGAGCCAGGTGCAGTTCGAAATCGCCCACCACGTGAACGACGTCGGCGCCATCCTCGGCCTTGAAGACGTGTACGCGGTCGCCGAACAGTTCCACGTCGCCCGGGCTGATCCCGACCGGCAGCAGCGGCTCTTCGACCTCGTCGGCAACGGGCCCCAGCGACGACTGCCCCATCGCCAGCGCCGGCATGCTCACCACCGCCGCCCCAACGATCAGTCGCCGTATCCAGGCCAACTGCATAGTCCCTCGAAGCTGCCGCGTGTGCGAACCTCCGGTCGTGCAGGGTGCTCCGCGCCAGCACCCTCGACACGCCGCTTAGGCGGCCGCAGTGTATAGATAGGCGGGCAACGGTGTCAACGGGCGGAGCAGCCGCGTCCAGCGCGGGGGTGACGTGCAGAATGCCCTGGCGGTCCCGCGGCGGAGCCTGGCTAGCCGGCCATCCGCAGGACTTCGGTCACCAGCTTCTCGATGCCGGCGTAGACGTCGGCCGGGCCCTTGCCGGTCATGTAGGCTGGTGTGGTGACGAGGTTGTGTTCGGCATCCACCACCATTTCGGTCGTGGCGCATTCGCAGTGAGTGGCGCCCATGCGATTGATCGCGGCGGCCGTACCGGGATCGCTCCCGATGGTGACCTTGGCGTTGATCTTCTTCTTTCCGACGACGCGGGCCAGCATTGCGGGCGCTATGCAGATGGCGCCGATAGGCTTGCCCTGCTCGACCATGTCGTGCACCAGCGTTTCGACGCCGGGGTCAACCGCGCAGTCCGGGCCGTTGGCCGCGAACGTACACAGGTTCTTGGCGGCCCCGAAGCCACCGGGGAAGATCAGCGCGTCGATGCGGGAGGCGCGAATCTTGGAGACCGGCTCGATGTTGCCGCGGGCGATTCGAGCAGACTCGGTCAGAACGTTGCGACGCTCCTCGGCGCAGGAGGACTGCGTACGGTGATCGACGACATCAACCTGCGGTTTGTCCGGGGCGCAGCAGACCACATCCGCCCTCGCCCGGTCCAACGCGAGCAGCGTGAGCACCGCCTCGTGAATCTCCGTACCATCCAGGAACCCACAACCCGAAAGGCAAACGGCGACCCGTGCCATGACAAGATCCTCCACTAGTCAGATGCCGCTTCTCCGCGCTTCAGTCGACCGCGGCATCATACCGCGCCGAGCTGTGCGAGGCTCCACCTCGTTTTCCAGCGCGTACCTCTACCCGATCCGGTGTGTCTTATGCAATCCCACGGCGAGCCGGAAAGATCGGCCGATCCGCTGCCGGAGTCCCACACCACTCAGACGGCCGATCTTCGCGCCGGCAGTTGGCGCCGGTGGCCGATCGGCACCACGGCGGCCCGCCAGACTCGGTGACCGCAAAACGTCAACCAGCGCCGCAGGTGAAGCCACAGCCCTCTGACTCGCGCCGCGGGTAGTGGACCGGCGCGGCCTCCCGCTTACGGGATCGCGTCCTTCTTCTGGTGGGAATCCACGCCTGGGCGTGGTCGTGGTTCGTTACTGGTCCGGGCGCCGCCCTGGCTCTAGTATCCATCACTCGGGCCTGCGGGAACAGCCAACGGAGAAGTCATGGCAACCAGCCCCATCGATTATCGAGATTCCGGTTTCTATCGCTACCATCAGCACACCAAGCATACACCCGCCAAGCTGTACGGCAGCCGCTGGACGCTGGACTGGGACAACCAGCCCAACCCGTTCCGGCGGTATCACGGCGCCCCCCAGGTGCCCTTGCCGGTGCCCAACGTCCCGCCGCGTTGCAGCTACTTCGATCTGCGTGACACAGACAGCGGACCGGACCTTTCCCTGCAACACGTGTCGCAGTTGCTGTATTACTCGATGGCCATCGCGACCTGGAAGGAGGTTGCCGGCCGAGGTTTGCGGTGGGCGCTGCGGGTCAATCCGTCATCCGGCAATCTCCACCCCACCGAAGCGCACCTGATAGCCAGCGGAATCGACGGGCTCGAGGATGGCTGCTACCACTTCGGCGTCGATGAGTTCCTGCTGGAAGCACGGCACCGGGGGCCGGTCGACGATCTCGCAGCAACGCTGGCTGCCGAGTGCAACCTGCCCGCCGCGCCCCTGACCATCCTGCTGACCAGCATCTTCTGGCGTGAGGCATGGAAGTACCGCGACCGGGCCCTGCGGTACTGCCACCACGATCTTGGCCACGCCCTGGCAGCCATCGCCGAAGCGGCCCGCGGGCTCGGCCTGCCGGTAGCGTATCGACACCTGTTCGACGACGGCAGGATCGCCGCCACCATGGGACTGGCGGGCGGAGACGAAGCCCCCGGGCTGCTCATCGCCGTCGGCAATCCGCGTTCATCGCTGCCGGAGGCGAGCGCGGTCGACCGCCGCTTTGAGGGCCGGCCCAACGCCTTGTCACCTCAGATCATACGCTATGATTCCATAGAGATGGTCTATGCAGCCCTCCGCCAGTGCGTCCATAACCGTGAGGCGGAGGTACGGCACATCGACCACGACACTGAGGCGCGTGTCGAGTTGCCGAGCTATAGTGAGGCCGGTAAGGAGTGGTGGCATGTTGTCCGCACTCGCCGGTCCGGCGTTGACTTCGACGGGCAAACCGGAACCGATCTGGCGACGCTGGGCAGCATTCTGCGCCGGGCGACTCACGGTTTCGCCGGGGACCTGTTCAACACGCCCGATGGTGGCGGCCGGTCGCTGGTGCACCTCTACCTGTACGTGCACCTGGTCGACGGCCTGGAGCCCGGCCTCTATGCCTACGACCGCGCCGGGGCCCGGCTGCTACGCCTGCAGTCGGGCGACCTTCGTCGCCGGGCGGCCGAACTGAGCCTACAACAGGCCATCGCCGGCTACAGCGCCTTCGCGGTCTCCATGGTAGCGGACCTGGCGGGCGCCTACGCCGCCTACGGCGAACGCGGCTACCGGGCCGTGCACATCGAGGCTGGCGCCATCGGCCAGGGGCTCTACCTGGGCGCCGAGTCCGCCAAGCTGAACGCCACCGGAATCGGGGCGTTCTTCGACGATCAGGTCAACGAATACCTGAACCTGCCGGACGGCTTCGAGGTGATCTACCACTTCACCGTCGGCGGAGCCGTGGACGATCCCCGTCTCACCGACCGACCGGCGTATGCGTTCGAAGCCCAGACCAGTTGAACCGCCCGCCGCCTGCCGGCGACCGCGGCGGGCAGCGACAGGGTGAGCGAAAGTCGCTGCAGTCGCTCAACTACACGCCCGAACCGTACAGATCACCCTGTTCGGCTCCCTCTTCCATCAAGCGTAGTAACTCACTCGCAAGTTCGACTTCGGGTGACAGGGCCTCGTCCGCCAACGACTCAGCATCCGCCGTGAACCGCGCCAGGGCAGCGCTCATGGTGGCGACTGCCGCCTCGGCGTCCGCGGCATACTGGTCGGCCGCGTCATGCATGGCGCCAACCAGTATGGCCAGCGCCACCGTCTTCTCTACGCTGTCCTGTTCGAAGTACTGGCCGCGCTCGTCCAATGGCTGCCCGGCGTAGGCCAGATCGAGAGTCTCCTCTACTATGGATCCCTCAGGCGTCTGATAACTCAGTTGCCCCGCCATACCGAAGGAAGCCAGATCGCCCTCTTCACCAGGAGCCAGGCGTACCAGCAGGGCGCCGCTGCCGCGACTCAAGAAGACCGTGCTCACCTCCCGCACGGGCAGGCCTTCCGCACCTTCCTCATCACTCGACGGGAACCCATACGCATCCGCCACGGCAAGACCATCGGACGGAGTCCATTCGACCGACAGGTCGTAGGCCAGCGGACTGACGAACCAGGGCCAGTCGTCCTCCATGAACTCCACGACGTCCTCGAACTCGAACAGGCTGAAAGCGTTGCCGCCCCGAAGGTGCGACATAGCGGTTAACACTTCCTGCCCCAAGCCCAGGCCAACCGCCGCCACCGTAAGACTGATCCCGTCTTCGGCCCCTGCCGCCGCCAACTGCTCGAACTCGCTTGGCGCGGTCGCTCCTACGTTCGGCTGAACATCCGTAAAGACCATCACGCGAATCTCGTCGGTCTCAACTTCCGCTTCGCGGGCCAGGTCAAATGCCTGGCGCACACCCTCCTCCATGTCGGTCGAGCCACCGTCGTCCAGCGCAGCGATGGCGGCCAGGATGGTCACGTGATCGGCGCCGCTGGTAAGCGGCAGCACGGTTTCGGCTGAGTCGCTGTAGGCCACCAGGGCGAACTGGTCATTGGGGCCCAGTTCAGTCGTGATAGCCTCCAACAGAAGACGAGATACTTCGGCGGGCGCTGGTTGGGCCTCGCTTGACCAATAGGACCACCCCATAGAAGACGAGACATCAACAGCCACAATCAGGGTCAGGCTGGGACGCTCATAGGTATCGGGATCGATAGTCGACGAAAGACCGACCTGCGCCCACCCGGACGGAGAGCCGTCCAGAGTGGGTGCCACGCCGACGGCCCCGCGCAGACACAACGTAGTCTCACACTGATCGCCGGCCAGGCCCAGGTTGTGCTCCGAGAACATCCCCTCGACCACGAAGGCCTCCGCCG
>JANQGB010000526.1 GCA_028277545.1 Phycisphaerae bacterium
GCCGCCTCCGCGATCTCCCGGGGCTCATCGGCGGCATCGGCGATCGCTGCGGACGCCTCACTGTCCTTCTCTATCAACTTGATCGCCGCCCAGCGGGGACGGAACATCCGGCAGACGCCTTCGTCCGAAGCGATCCTCTCCGCCAGAGCGCCCACGTGCTCGTCGAGCGGATGGCCGTAGGTCACCCGCTGCACATGATGCTCCTCGTCCCCCTCAATCACTTCGGCACAGGCCCGCAACACGGATGACTTGCCGCGTCCCTTGTTTCCGACTGTGGGAACCACCGGCACGCCCAACAACCGCGACATCTTGGCGGCGTCGATGGCCACGCCGCGTCGTTCGGCGACGTCGACCATGTTCAAGGCCACCACCAGGGGAACCTCCATCTCCATCAATTGAACCGTCAGATAGAGGTTTCGCTCCAGGTTAGCGGCATCCACAACGTCCACGACGACGTCGGGGCTCTCCTGAATCAGGAAGTCCCTGGCTACAAGCTCCTCGGCGGAGTAGGCCGTCAGAGAATACGTGCCGGGCAAATCGACCATGAGCAGGTCGCGGCCGCCGCAGCGCGCCATACCCTCGTTACGCTCGACCGTCACGCCGGGATAGTTGCCGACGCAGTGCGTACTCCCGGTCAACGCGTTAAAGAGAGAGGTCTTGCCGGAGTTAGGATTGCCCGCGATCGCGGCCCGAGCGAGGCGAGCGGATGTCTCAATTCCACGCATGTTTGCGAGCTAGTGTTCCAGGCGAATAGTACTTGCTTCGCTCCTACGAATCGCGAGTGAGTAGCCCTTGAGAGCAATTTCGATCGGATCACCCAGTGGGGCCAGACGCTGAACGCGTACCTCCGCACCGCGGGTAACACCCATATCCAGCAGTCTTTGCCGAATGGCCCCGGGGCCGTCGACTCCGACGACTCGGCCACTTTGTCCTACTCCAAGATCAGCAAGGGACATTGCCATCGCTCAGGTTCTCCAGAGTGTTCGACTCCCGCCGGCACATTCGCCCGGTATCGGTATATCGGCTACTCTTCCTCGCAAAGACTCATCAGGCAGTCCACATTACAGGCTGGACAGCCGTTCGGATTATGATCACACGGCTTGTTGAACTTGCTCCAGGCCGCCATTAGCGACTCCGCAACCTCGTCGTTGGAGGTCACCAGGCGGAAGAACTTGGCCAGCCGATTGGCCGTCTCGTTGCTGATCAGGTGCTCGATCTTGCAGGTGTCCTCGTCAGCCGTCTGCTGTGAGACCCCCAGCACGTTATGGAAGAAGCTATACAGCAGGAATTTCTTGCCCCGCACGGCGTTGGCGACGCTCTCGCCCTCCTTGGACAGCAGCAGGAACCGGTTGTCGTCCTCGGTCACCAGGCCACGCTGCTTCAGCGTCTTTAGAGTCAGCGAGGCGCTTCCCCGCGTGATGTTCAACCGCTTGGCAACGTCCGACACCCGCGCGTAGCCAGCCGTCTCGCGAAGCTCGGCAATCGCGATGATGTGGTGAGCGGCCGAATGAGAAATCGGGTTCCGCTCGAACTCTTTCCACGTGTCGGGGCTGGTCGTCATCCGTGCTGCCTCATTACCTTTGGCGTATAGCCGCCTACCACGTGTTTGGATAGTAAAACATTTCGTTGATTTGTACAAGCCACTCCAGCAGATATTTTCAGGTAGCGATAATGAGTCACCTACGGCGCAATTTCTGTGGTCTTTATGCAGTGTTACT
>JANQGB010000626.1 GCA_028277545.1 Phycisphaerae bacterium
CCGCCTGGGCCGCCAGGGCCGCCTGGGCCGCCAGGGCCGCCAGGGCCGCCTGGGACGCCAGGGCCGCCAGGGCCGCCTGGGACGCCGAAGAGGCGTGGCAATTTGAGCGCTTGGTCGCGTGGCTCAGCGACCCGGAGCCAGAAGACTGGCCGCTAGATTGGCAAAAGGAAGACACAGAATGACCGCCCCCATCCCCCTCGGCGCCTGCGTACGCGTTGGCGAAGACATGGGCATCGTCGTCGGATGGGCTCGGAATATGGGTGAAGCCCTGCCGTACAAGTATCGCGTTTGCTTCGATGGTCGGCTGGTCGTGCCGTTGCCGGCGGAGCGGGTGGTGGCGAGCGCAGAAGGATCGGAAGAATGAGCAGACACCAACTTGGCGACGCCCCCATCCAAGAGCAATACCGTGCGCAGATGCAGGCAATCGCCGAAGTTCTGGATGAAGCCTTCAATGGAGCCGCCAAAGGGAGCGGGCGTCAGACCGGCTTTGTCCTGATGGTCTTTCCCTACGGTGACGTTGAAGGCGGTCGCACGAACTACATCAGCAACGGCGCCGATCGGCGCGATGTGGTTGTGCTGATGAAGGAAATGATCGCCCGGTTTGAGGGGCAGCCGGAAATACAGGGCAAGGCATGACGAGCAGCACATCAGCACAAGGGGCTTTAGCAATGGACGACCAAAAAGTAACACGACAGACCGTTGATGTCTTGGAGCGTGCGCAAGCGGAAATTCTCTGGCTTCGTCGCGACCTGGAGGTTTTGCGCGCCAAGACCGACACCTTCGACGCATGCATGCGACTGCTGGCTGCGTCGCCTCCAACTCAGTTAAACCGGGGAGAGAGCGAGGATGTTGCGCGGCAAATCGCCCGGCTGCTGCCATCGATCAAAGGGCAAATGCCGGGCGCCCGAACGCCTTTGACAAAAGATGATAACCAATGACCCTCCGCCTTCGCCACCCACTGACCGGCGTGCCCGTGACGCCTATCATCGGCCTCGGCTACGCGGACGGCCGGCCGGTCATGATCCGCGATCACCTGCCGGCGCTGCACCGCATCCGCCGCATGCTCGCGAGCGACGACCCCGCAGTGATCACGCACGCGCTGCCGGTGGTCCGGCAGGAGATCGAGGCGCTGATCGAGATAATGGAGAGATAGTGGTTGGGGCATACCAAACAGCCAACGGCTGGCTGCGAGCGTCTAGTGCCTAACCGTCCGGTCCCACGAGAACATTGCCGGACGGCATGGTCAAACCCGCCCCGTAATTTGTGAGGGTAACGCGCAGCCGTACCTTGTGGATCGAGACGACCGGAGAAACAGCGATGTCACATCACAGCCAAGATGGAACCTTCGGGCCTTTGAAGCCTCTGGCCGATCAAATGAGCCATGAGGGCAGGGAAGAAAAGATCGCTCAGATGAAGCGCGAGCTTCTATCGACTTCGGTGGGCGCAACTGGGCAGTTTCCTGATGGGAAGCTGGCCCCTCACGATGAAGGCGAAATCTTCTTTGCCGTCGGCATCAAGGATGGACGCGTCATTCTGGACTTTGGCAAGCCTGTCCACAGTCTCGGGATGACGCCGCACCAAGCCGTCGCCATCGCGGAGATGCTTGTCAGCAAGGCGCGGTCAGCGAACATCATCGGCGCCAGCAAAGAGCCCTTGACCCTGACGATTGGCGACCGTGCCCGTTGACGCCCGGCCGACAATCCGGCCTAATGGAGCGACCGACGCAGCGGTGAGCCCTGTGGGCCTTGAGACCCCATGTCACGGCGTGGGGTGTGCCTGACCGGAAGGCGGGCACGACGCTGGGCTCTCCGGTGCGGCGTTGGCGCGAAGACACCAAGAACCGCTTTGGGGCGCGTGAAGGGTCGCCACGGGCGAAGGGCTCCACCCCCATGACGGGGCCTGAGCTGCCGCACCACAGATGCCGGAGCGCCCGGCGGTTGTCGATCGGGGAAGTTGTTGGTGGGGAGGGCAGAAGAGTCCCAGTGATCCAGCATCAGCCAGCCAGGAGACCAAAGGGCGGCCCACCGCGGGGGCGCATGCCGCGGACGCTGGCCTGAGCGCAGACGGTCAGACGGCGGCTCAGTCGTCGGCAGCCGGTGGAAGCCCGGCACCCGCCTCAGCCATGAGGCGCCGCGGGGTCGCCGTAGCGACCCTCACTTGCAAGGCGGCGTCTCTTGGGTGCGGCGGCGTGGAAAGCAGACACGCTCGTAAGGCTCCTCTGGAAGAGGCCAAAACAATCCCGGTGTGGCAACCGGAAGCCTGCGGCCCTCACAAGAGAAAGTACGGGGACTTCGCGTGCCCGCCGGAGTAGCGCCCGGCCCGCACCACTCACCTCGGCGCGCTGACCTCGTCCTCCAGCGCCCGGCACCGCTCCCGCATCGCCTGGTAGTCGACGATGAAATCCCGCCAGACAGCCTCCGCGGGCGCCGCGCGTATCTCAGCCGCCAGCAGCTCTTGCCGCTCGCC